>JAFMQT010000184.1:0-5349 GCA_017354515.1 Nocardia sp.
CCGTCAGCGTGAATGCCGACGGTGTTGTGGTCGAGACGAAATTCGGCGCCGGAATCGAGGATCTGAGTTATTCCGAAATCGCGCGGGCGGTGACCGATGCGGCGCAGCAGGCATCGAAGAACCTTGCGAACAAGAGTGCGGAATTGATGGCCCCGCTGCGGGAACGCCGCGCCAAACTGCCGAAATTGTCCGATCTGATCGAGGATATGCCGGATCTGAGCATCGCCGGTGTCGTGGAACCCTCACTCGCGCCGCCGAACTCGCCTGACCGCGAGTCAGCCAGCGGCCCCGACGAGCTGCGATTCCCGGATGCGGAGACCCTCTCGGAGCAGCCGGGACGCCGGGTCACCGACTCGAGCTGGTAGCACCGGGGTAGGCCGGTCATGCTCGAATTCCCCAGCTGGCTGCAGTGGCTCGGCGATGTCATCGGCATGGAATGGCCACAGGGCAACGAAGACGATATGTGGGCCATGTCGGGCGACTGGAAGTCCGCGTCCGGGCAGCTCAACGAGGTCTTGGGCATGATCGACGGTGCCAAGTCCGCGACGCTGGACGCCTACCCCTCCGGGGACGGTCGCGACGCGATGATCAAGAGCTTCGACGAGTTGCGTACCGGTGACAAGTCGCTGGAGGCACTGGCGAAGGCGTTCGGTGACGTCGGCGAGATGGTGTATCAGGGCGGGACCGAGATCGAATACACCAAGTTGATGTTCTATTCGATGCTGACGATCACCGCGGTCGACATCGCGGCGGTGTGGATATTTCCACCCACCGCACCGGCGGAGGAGGCCGCCATCATCGCCGGTGCGCGGTTCGCGGCCGGTCAGCTGTTGAAACGGGCCATCGCAAAAATGCTCGAATATGCGGGCGAACTGGGTGCGAAGGCCCTGATGAAGTTCCTCTTGAAGCATATCGCGCTCAATGCGGCGCTGGCCGGATTCCAGGATTTCGCGATCCAGGAATATCAGGTGCTGGCCGGACATCGGCACGGCGGCATCAACTGGGACCAGCTCGCGATGACCACCTTCGCCGGCGGAGTGGGCGGCGCGGCCGGCGGCGCGTTCGGTGAGGCGGCGGGCCGTAAGCTCGGGAATCTGTTCACCCACGAGGCCGAGAATTTCGGTTCCAAGTTCGTGCAGAACGGGGCGAAGTTCGCGGTCGGGGCGGGTTCGGGAGCAATCAACGCCGGTGGCGCCTTCGCGGCCTCGACCGGCTGGCAGTTCGTCGAAACGTGGTCGCAGCAGGGCTGGGACAAGGCGGTCGCGGGACTCGAGGACACCAAAGTCCCCTGGGGCATGATCGCGGCCGGCGGTGTGATGGGCGGTGCGGGCAGCCTCAATCACTCTTTCGCCGAGAGTCATTTCGAGAATTCGCCCAAATGGCAGAACAGGGTGCCGGATACCCCCAATATCGGCGACGTCGGCGGTGGGTTCAATCTCCGCGGACATGGCGGCGATCAGGCTGGGGCGCCGGTGGTGGATGGTTCGGTGGAACATTCCGGTGCCGGTACCGGGGGGCACGGGCCCGCGTCGTCCTCCGAGCCCGGCGGATTCGAGCCGGTCGGTCAGACCGGCAATCAACACGGCTCGACCGGACCGGCGGGTTCCGGTTCGGAAGGTGTTCACCAATATTCGCCCGACCAGCAGTCCGGCTCGGTGGAACATGCTGTGCCGGAATCCGGTTTGGATACCACTGGTCATGACGTCGGGGTCGGGGCGGGTACCAGTGGTCATGACGTCGGCCTCGGGTCCGGCACCAGTGGTAGTGGTCATGATGTCGGCGTCGGGTCGGGCGCGACTGGACATGATGCGGGCCTCGGTCCGGGGGAGCATGACTCGAGCGCTGCTGCGGCGGCACCTCCGCCGAGTGCTTCCACGGGCGCGACGGCTGCCGGTTCGGACACACCGGCGGCGAGCAGCGGCACCTCCGGCGGAGCGTCACCGATCGACGCTCGGTCGCCGGCAGCGGGCGGTTCCGAGGTTCGGGGAACCGAGCTGCGTCCGGTCGATTCCGGTCGTGCGGCCTCCGACATCGGCCGCGGCGCCGCGGACCCGAGCCGCGCGGGCGCCGCCGGTACCGTGAATCGCGCTGGGGCGGTGGATGCTTCGAGTCGCGGTGCGGTGGAGAGTGGCCGTGGCGGGGTGGAGGGCGCCGGAACGCGCCCGACCGAAGCAAGCCGGATCCAGGCGGGAGCCGGCGAGTCCCAGACATCCGGGGATACCGGACGAACCGGGAACGCCAAGGCCGAGAGCGTCGGCGCCAGGGCGGGGACCGAATCGGCCCGTCCCGGAGCTGATCGCTCTGGTGCGGGCGCCCGCCCGGGCGATCGGGCCGAACCGGGAACGCAGCGGCGAACCGGTGGTGACTCCGGCAGCGATACGAAAAGCCGAGCCGGTGCCGGGGAGGGCTCCGGGCATGCGGAAGAGCCTCGGAATTCCGAGGATTCGGCCCGGACCGCAGAACGGGAGGAGCCCGGATCCGATCCGCTCGTGCCCGAGGAGAATGCCGCACGGCCGCGCGGGGACGATCCTGAAAGTTCCGGTGCCGCCCGGTCCGATGATTCCGAGGCACCATCGGGCACTCGGAACTCGGAGGAGCCGTCGGAAACTCCGCACGACGATGTGAATGATGAGTCTCGGAGCCGTGATTCGGGCTCGGCCGGGGAACAGCGCGACGAGCTCGCGGATACCGACTTCGGCCGGGACCGCCAAGGTACCGACTCCGAAGGTGCACGGCCGCAAGAGGATATCGAGCGCGTGCATACCGAGGAGGTGTCCGGCGGTGTGCGTGGGCGGGAGGGCACCGGGGGTGGGCGCGCCCTGGAGGACGCCGGAGGTGGGCGCGAGCAGGACAACACCGTGGGAGTGCGCAGGCAAGACGACACGGGTACGCGCGGGCAAGACGACACGGGTACGCGCGGGCAAGACGACACGGGTACGCGCGGGCAAGACGACACGGGTACGCGCGGGCAAGACGACACCGCGGGTGGGCGTGGCCGAGACGATACCGAACACGCGGGCGCACAAGACGATACCAAGCACGCGGGCGCACAAGGCGAGCCCGAGCACACCCGCGAGCGAGACGGCACCGAGCACCCGCGCGACCGAGGCGGCACTGAGGCTGCGCGAGAGAAGGACACCGAGGGCGCCTACGAGCACGAGCACGCACGCACCTCTCCGCGCCGGGCCGTGTATCCGAATGTCGATGGTGCGGTGGACAAACCGCCCCGGGATTCGGCCGGGGACCGCTCCGAACGTACCGGCCACGGCCCGCGTCCCGAGGACTTCCCACTTCCTCCGGTCCCGGCGGCGTATTCCGGGGGAGATCATGTGCGCGCGACCCCGGCGCACGAGTCCGGCACGGCGTCGTCCCCGGTCGGCGAACACCCGGCGGTGGAGGAGGTTTCGAAGCGGGGGCGTTGTGCCGAGCTGGCGCTGCGGCTGGTCAAGGAGCTCACCGGCAGCCCGGTGATCGAGGACCTGAAGCGGGTCGTCGGCCTGGACGGAGTGACCGCGGAGGAACTGCAGGGAGCCGCGGGCGGCCGGATGTTGCGGGTATCCGGTCACGATGAGATCGTGCGGCGTCTGATGAAATTGCGGGATGGCGCGTGCGCGATCGTCGTGGACAGCTATCACGCGGGCCCAGATGAGCACGGTGTGGGTGCCCATGCCTATGTGATGGTCAAGGAGGGCGATGACATCGTCGTCCGTGATCGCAGTATCGATCCGGCCGATGATCCCGTGCGGTTGCCAACGGATGTGCGCGAATCCCATGTGATCCTGTTCGATCACACGGGCCGCCCGCGGCATCCGCTCTCGCGGGCGGAACGGACGGCACTGTCCGAGTCGGGGCGGCACCGGCTGATGGCGGTGCGGATCGGTGAGTCGCTCGACGACGATATCGGCCGGATGCACGAGGTACTGGGTGGGACGCCCACCGGTGATCGGATCCTGCGGCGCCTGGCCGCCGGCGACTATCACGACTACATCGAACACGGACCGCACAGCGACGGCCGGTCGGGTGCGTTCGGCCGTTCCACATTGCGAGCGACCCTGTTCGGCGACAACATGACTCCGGTTCAGCGAGCTCTGGCGCTCGCGCACGAGAGTGTGCACGCCGAGCGCTTCGTGGACGGGGAATCGGCTCTCGATCGGGTGCGGCAGCTGCCGAGGCGGGAGTTCGTCCGCTCGATGGTGCATGAGGAGGCGTTGGCCACCGCGCGTCGCTTCGATCTGGCGAACGAACTGCGTGGACGCGGACATCGCATCATCAACCACCCGCTCGAGGTCGAATACCAGCGCGCCTACGACCGCGCGCGCGGCGAATACCGGGGGCCGGACGCCGATGTCCACGATTACGCGCGAGCGCGGGCGGTCGCGGCGCTGGAAACGAAATTCGGTGAGGTGGCCAACGATCACGGCGTCACCTACAACGACCTGTACGGCGAGCATTGGGATCGCGCCCAGGCCAAGCAGGTCGAGAGCGCCGGCGCCCGGCACATCCCGGATGATCCGCGGGTCCGGCAGGATCTCGCCGCCGCCGCACTGCGCCGGCACCAGGCGGATGTGAAGGTGGAAAACCTTGCCGGCGAACTGGATTCGCTGGCGCGGAGGTTGAGCGATCGTATCCCCTACGACCACGCGATGGGACGGGAGCGGGCGCGGTCCCTGATCGACGAGCAATTACGCAGCGTCGACGAGGAACTGGGCCGGTCCGATGCATCGGCCGGGGGCCGGCCGGGATTGCGGCGCCTGGCGCACGATCTGCGCCGGATGTCGGATCTGCTCGACGAACACCACAACGCGCTGGCCGAATCCGACCGGGCCCGGATACCGGAAACCGCGGCGGCGGCCCGGGAACTGCTCACCGGCATGGCCGCCGACCACGCGGGCGCCCGACCGGTCGGCGACCACTTCCTGCTGATTCCCGGTGAGCCGGATCGGGTGGTATTCGCGGCCGGGCCGGGTGAGCACGCGCGGCTCACCGAATCCGCACCGCCCGAAGTCGCCGACGCGCTGGCCCATTCGGAGATCGAGTACGTCGAGGTGTCCGCCGATCCCGGCGGCGAGGTCCGGTATCGCGGCGTCGAAAACCCGGATACGGACCGGGAACAGCCCAGGACGGCGGAGCCGGGGCGGGAATTGGTCCGACGGTTCTCCGAAGCCCAATTCGAGAAATTGCGGAATATATCGTCGCGCACCGATATCGGTGACTGGGCGATGCGCACGCTGGATGAGCTGGGGGTGGACTACCGGCACGATTCGAGCGCGGATCGCTATGAGCCCGGCCGTAATCGCCTCACAGTGGATATCGGCGGGACCGACGCCGAACAGATGGCAGCGCTCGTGC
>JAFMQT010000184.1:5359-8261 GCA_017354515.1 Nocardia sp.
GTGCATGCCGAGCGGACGGCGACGGAAGGGCAACCCCCGGCCCGCGAACGAATGGGCAAGGACCAGTACATCCGCTACCGGCTGGATCAGGAAGCCGATGCGCACGCAATGGAATTCGCGGCCCTGGACCAGTTGCGCGAAATACTGCCCGACGGCGATCGGATCCCGGTCGGAAAGTTGGAGCGGGCCTACCGGGAAGCGGTCGAGGGGGCACTGCCCGAGGCCGCGGATTTCTACGGTCGCGACGTATCCGGAGGCGCACCCGATGAGGCAGGTCGCGCCGAGTTCCTGGAAGCGTTCGCACACGATCGTGGCCGGGATGCGATCCGGCCGCTGATGGACGGCTATCGGCCGGACGCCGCCGAGACCCTCGCCCGTAAGTACGCCGCGGATTGGGAAGCGGCGCATCCGAATTCGAAGGCGGATCGGCCGGATCCGTTCTGGGGCCGCTACGGCGTGCCGGGCGCGGTCACCATCCATTCCAGTACCCCCCTCGAACACGAATATCTGCGGCAGACGCTGCACGAAGAAGCCGTCAGTGCGGTCGCGACCGGCGATCCCCGCCCGCAGTACCCGGATGTGCACGACGTCTCCTTCACCCAGGGCAGCGGAGAGTATCTGTCGCATCAGCGCGAGGAGTACATCCGGCAACTGGATCGGCAGATCGAGGGCCTGAACCGGATGACCGCCGCGGAGCTGATCCACAATATGGATCACGTGACCCGGCAGGGGAAGGCGCAGGAGGCGGCGCGCCGAATATTCCGCCAGGAAGCTCTGGGTATCGAACTCGCCCGCGCCAGGGCACTGGCTCGCCGGGATCCGGGCGCGCTGGGTGGTCTGTCACCCCGCGAGTACGCGTCCCGAATCGTCGATGAGCGGATGCGGGGCCTGAACGCGCTGCACGAACCGGATATCCATGCCGGCGGCCAGGATGTCATCGGCCGCACCGACGACGGACTGCCCAGTATGGGCGACGACCATGTCAACTCCTCCATCGGCACCCAGTGGAAGGAGCGCCGGGCCGCGCTGCGGGCCTACGCGGAACAGATGATCGCCGACGGAGCCGGCGATCATCGGCTGAACATCCGCTGGCACTTCGACGACGAGGACCCGCATCCGGATTCCGGTGGGGTGCCGGCCTGGGGCGAGGAGCCCGATGCGGCCGAGCCCGCACTCGGAGCGGAACTGCCGCGCCGCGATGTGGTCGCCCATCTGGACGGTGAGCGGGTGCGGCTGCGGTTGGTCGACGACGGCGGAGGCCGCTGGCGCGTCGACTCGATGGAGCCGGTCAGCGGTGAATATGGCCGCCCGACACTGGAATCGGTGCGCCGGCCGGGCCCGGTCCGGGCGCTGTGGGAGCGGCTCACCGGCGGATATGAGGGGCCCAATCCGAAATATCCGTCCGGCAGCGGTATGGACAGCGACTATCAGACCGATCTCACCGAGGATATCGGCCACCTGGTCGGCAACCACGAACTCGAAGAGCTCGGCGACCACCACCTGAAGACGAACTATGTGCGAATCGCCAAGGAATCGATCACGCTGTGGCGCAACCGCCAGCGGCTGCCGGGCATCCAACATCTGAGCGGGCGCATCGATCCGCTTCCCGCCGAACACCTTCCGGCATGGTCGGAGGATGGACGCGAGTACACACCCTGGCTCGACGAGGCCGACCCGAAGGCAGTCGAGGAGGTGCACGAGGAGCTGCACAAGGCGGGGCTCGATCACCTCGTGGCCGAATCCGCACCCCAGGATCGGCCGGACACCATGGTCCCGGATCACTCCTCGGCCGCGCCCGGGCACGGCCCGGACGATCCGGTCGCGGGGCTGCGGGCCGAGGCCGCCCGGCTGGGTGTGCCGATGACCGAGATCAGTCCGCGCGAGCTCCGGCGGGTGCAGGACATCGTCCGATATCACAATCTGCGCCGGATCGCGGTGATCGAGGCGCTACGCGATGCCGCGCACCGGTTCGACGCCGAACAGGCAAAGGTGCCCTACCGCCCGGTCTCGGTCACCGATCGCAATCCGATGGCCCGCTATCTGAAAGAGGTGATGCTCGCCCACGGCGACGATCCCGGACTGCTCGATTGGAATGGTGCCAACAACGGCGGCGAATCGGGCCGGGACTTCGGTCCCCTGACTCTCGACCGCTCGTCCGAACGGCCGTGGGACGACGCGACCGACGACGGCCGGGACCAGGGTGTGCGGATCTTCTTCGAGAATTCGCTGCGGCGGGACCAGATCCGCGACGAGCGGTCGACCTGGGCCGAGCTGGCTGCGGTCGAGTTGTCCCGGCTCGAACCCGGTGAGCTGGACCGGACATTGGCCGAGCTGTCCGAGGGGGTGCGTGAACGCCTCGCCGATCTCGCCGATTTCACCGCTCGCGCCGACGAATTCCTCGATGCCCTCCCGTCCGAGGAGATCGTGCGGGTCCCCGGCGACCCCGAACGCCTGCTGCTGCTGGATGTGCGCGCGGACCACGATCAGGTGCTCGCCGGCGCGATGGACGCCGACCCGGAGCTGGCCGCCCGGCTCAACGACGGTGACGTGCGAATCGAGAAATGGACTCCGGTCGTCGATGCGGACGATGCGGTGGCGGTCCGGCACCTCGGTGAGATGCGAGTGCGCACGGTCTCGGCCGATGTCGGCGGGCGGCACCTGGACGCGCTGCTGGTCCGTGACGGCGACGGTCCGTGGCGGCCGGTCCAGCGGCCGCCGAGCACCGAACCGGTCGCTCCCGAGGCGCGCAGCCTGGCGGAAATCGGTGCGGCCCGTGACGATCTCGCGCGGTCGCTGGGGATGGACCCCGACCGGCTCAGTGCCGAGCAGATCGACCGGGAGATGCGCGCGAACGACATGCGCGCGATCCGGATCGAGGCGCTCGTCGACGATATCGGTAGTG
>JAFMQT010000185.1 GCA_017354515.1 Nocardia sp.
ATTCACACGGGGAAATTCTGTTGCCGTGCGGGCGTTGCCGGCAGGTGCTGCACGAACACGGCGGACCGGATCTGCTGGTCGATCACCGCGGCGGCCCGGTGCGTCTCGAGGTCCTGCTCCCGGATGCGTTCGGCCCGGATGACCTGGCGGCGGGCCGTATCTCGGATTAGGCCCTCGGTTCGGCTCGTTCGCGCATCTGCCAGGGTTGGGCCATGAGCCCAGCGCATTCGGCGGTATCGGTGATCAGCACCAAGCGGGACGGGGGCGAGCTCAGCGACGATCAAATCGACTGGGTGGTGGACGCGTTCACCCGCGGCCTGGTCGCCGACGAGCAGATGTCCGCACTGGCGATGGCGATCGTGCTGCGCGGGATGAACCGGCGCGAGATCGCCCGCTGGACCACCGCGATGATCGCCTCCGGCCGCCGGCTCGACTTCGCCGATCTGCCGCGTCCCACGGTCGACAAACACTCCACCGGCGGCGTCGGAGACAAGATCACCCTGCCGCTGGCCCCGCTGGTGGCCGCCTGCGGAGCGGCCGTACCGCAACTGTCCGGGCGCGGGCTCGGACATACCGGCGGCACCCTGGATAAACTCGAATCGATCCCCGGCTGGCATGCCGACCTCACCCCGGACCGGATGCATGAGATCTTGGCCGATCCCGCGATCGGGGCGGTCGTCTGCGCCGCCGGAGCCGACCTGGCCCCCGCCGACAAACGGCTCTACGCCCTGCGCGATGTGACCGGGACCGTCGAATCCATCCCGCTGATCGCCAGTTCGATCATGAGTAAGAAGATCGCCGAGGGTACCGGTGCGCTGGTCCTCGATGTCAAGGTCGGCAGCGGCGCCTTCATGCGCGCTATCGATGAGGCGACCGAATTGGCCACGGCCATGGTCGAATTGGGAACCGATGCCGGTGTGCGCACCGTGGCCCTGCTTACCGCCATGGACTCCCCGCTGGGTCGCACGGCCGGTAACGCGCTGGAAGTCGCCGAATCGCTGGAGGTGCTCGCCGGCGGCGGCCCGGCCGATGTGGTGGAACTGACCATCGCCCTGGCCCGGGAAATGCTGGCGCAGGCCGGAATCGACGATATCGATCCGGCCGTTGCCCTCTCCGACGGTCGCGCGATGGACCGCTGGCGGGCCATGATCGCGGCCCAGGGCGGCGATCCGGACGCCACGCTGCCGCGTGCCCGGCACTGCGAGACCGTGACCGCCGGCGCGCCCGGATACCTCACCCGGCTCGACGCGCGCACGGTCGGGGTGGCGGCCTGGCAACTGGGCGCGGGCCGGGCCCGGCAGGGCGATCCGGTGCGGTTCGGGGCCGGAATCGAGATGCACGCCAAGCCGGGCGATCCGATCGTCGCCGGACAGAAGCTGCTCACCCTGCACACCGATACCGAGGCGGCGCTGCCGGCCGCACTGGCGACCCTGGAGCCGGGCTATGCGATCGGCCCGGTCGCACCGGAGTCCGTGCCACTGGTCATCGACCGGATCGGCGCCGATCAACCCGGTTGACTGCCGAGTTCCGGGCACCGGGGCGCCGCAGGCGGCTACACCTCGGCGACCGCCGGACTACGACATCTTGGCGCGCAGATGCACACTCGGCGAGATCGGTGCACGCCGCCGCCGTTGCGGATAGCGTCGTAACATGACTGGACCGATGCCTCTCGACCTCGCCTCGATCCGCCGGGCCCCCAAGGCCGTGCTGCACGATCACCTCGACGGTGGCCTGCGCCCCGCGACGGTGCTCGAACTGGCCGCCCAGTGCGGATACGCGGAGCTCCCGGCCAACGACGCGCCGGGCCTGGCGCAGTGGTTCCGCGATGCCGCCGACAGCGGCTCACTCGAACGGTACCTGGAGACCTTCGCCCACACCGTCGCGGTGATGCAGACCCCGGAGGGCCTGCGCCGGGTGGCCCGCGAATGTGCGGTGGATCTAGCCGCCGACGGCGTCGTCTACGCCGAGGTCCGGTTCGCCCCCGAACAGCATCTGGAACGCGATCTGAGCCTCGACGAGGTGGTCGAACACACCGTGGCCGGATTCCGCGAGGGCGAACAGATCGCGGCCGAGGCCGGCAGCCCGATCCGGATGGTCTGCCTGCTGACCGCCATGCGGCATGCCGCGCGCTCGCGCGAGATCGCCGAGCTGGCGGTGCGATTCCGCGATCGCGGGGTCGGCGGATTCGATATCGCCGGCGCCGAGGCCGGACACCCGCCCTCGCGGCATCTGGACGCGTTCGAATATATGCGGGCGAACTGCGCGCAGTTCACCATCCATGCCGGCGAGGCCTTCGGCCTGCCCTCCATCCACGAGGCCGTCGCCTTCTGCGGATGTGACCGGCTCGGACACGGGGTGCGCATCACCGACGACATCACCGATACCGACGGGAGCTCGGTACTGGGACAGGTGGCCAGTTACGTTCGGGACAAACGGATTCCGCTGGAACTGTGCCCCTCGTCGAACGTGCAGACCGGCGCCGTGCCGACGCTGGACAAGCACCCGTTCGACCTGCTCGCCCGGCTGCGCTTCCGGGTTACGGTCAACACCGACAACCGGCTGATGAGCGATACCGATATGAGCCGGGAGATGCTGAAACTGGTGCAGACCTTCGGCTACGGCTGGTCGGATCTGGAACGGTTCACCATCAACGCCATGAAATCGGCGTTCATCCCGTTCCCGGATCGGCTCCGGATCATCGACGAGATCATCAAACCCGGATACGCGGTGCTGATCGGCTGAGCGAACTGCCCGGCCGCAGCGTTACTGCTTGACCAGCCGGCTCTCGAAGGTCTGCTCCATGGCCCGCCATTCCTCGGCCTCCGAGGTGAACGGCGGGCTCGGGGCCATCCGGCTCGGATCCGGCTCGAGCAGATATGAGACATACCAGCCCAGTGGTGTGGATTTGGCCAGCGCCGTCTCGACCGAGTCGTCGCCCGCGTAATCGGCGGCGTCGGTGAACAATTCGGCCACCAGATCGAGCTGATCGAGGTCGACCGCCTCGGGGCCCTGGCCCAGATCGTCGGCCAGGCCCGGCAGCACGTAGATGTTCTCCTCGGTGACCTCCACCTCGAGCGACCCGTCGACGGCCGCGGCCTGCACCTGCTCGTAGGTGCTGACCTGAGCCAGATCATGGTGGTGGTCATCGGCCAGATAGCGGGCCAGGGCGCGTTCGGAGGTGAAGACGGTGATCGAGCCATCCTTGCCGAGGAAGACCGGATCGTCGTCGAGATAGCAACGCAGAGTGAAGAATTCGCCGGTCGAGGTGATGATCTTGACCGGGTCGATGCCCACCTCGGTCCAGAACGTCTCCTCCTCGTCGAGGTCGTCCTCGTCGTCCTCGTCGTCGTCGAGGTCGACCGGTTCGAACTCCTCCTCGGAGTTCTCGACCGCGTCCTCGACGTCGACCTCGTTCTCCTGTGCGGCGAGCAGTTCGGCCTCGGCTACCGAGACCGCCTCGGCGTCCACCTCCGGTGTCGCGACCGCACCGTCGATGGCGTCCACCACCTGGTCCCACTCCTTGGCGATGGCGCTGCCGATCTGATCCCAGCGCTGCTCACCGTCGCGGCCGATGAAGGCGTTCACACCCGCCGGCAGGGCGCCCAGAACCGGATGCGAACCGAAAAACTTGGTCACCGTATCGAGTTCGCAGACCTCGCCGATGGTCCGGACCATATCCATGGTCTCGTCCAACTCGGCGAGAATCTCCGGTTCCGGATCGCCGGCGGCCAATTCCGGTACCCCGACCAGATCGAAGACGTGTTCCTCGCGGGGCTCCAACTCGGCCGCCGACAAACCCGCCACGACCTTCCACGCGGGGTGATCGACCAGGTCGTTGTCGTCGTTGGTGCGGATGAAGGCGGCCAATTCCGCGGGCGAGTCGAAACCGTAGAGCTTGTCCTCGTGACCGAGGAATGCCTCCCACTCGTCGTCACCGTCTCGCCAGCGTGGTGCCCACAGGGTGACGAGGTCGCCGTCGGTGAGACCGAGCACGATCGGGACGATGTCTCCAGAAGCCATGACCGGCAGCCTATCGAGCCCTGGCCTGCGGCACTATTCGGCCCGCCCCTCAGCTGTTCCCGGCCCGGTGTCATTGGCCGAATCAGGCGCGGTGAACGCCGAATTCAGGGTGGCCACCACCTCCGAACGCTGTTCCCCGGCATTGCGCGCCGCCTGCTGGCAGGCCCAGATGATCAGCTGGCTGACCTCGGCCGGAGGATGCGAGGTGACCGATTCGGCGAGGGTCAGCCCGACCAGGGCGCCATCGCTGTCGATCTCGGCGGTGACCGAACGGTCCTCGGAGGTGAACCTGCCGCGCACATTCTTGAGGCTGTACAACGCGGCTTCCAAGGCTTCGAGCTTATCGGTCGCCGCGGCGACGAGGGCATCCATTTCCGCGCTCATGATGCGTCCTTTCCGGTGCCGCGCACACTCATGCTCCGCGCCTGACCGTTCATGCTGTGCTCATCAACCGTATGAACGGGGCGCTGCGTGGTTACGCTGCGCTGCCTCCTCCGCGCCTGACCGTTCATACGGGGCCCATCAACCGTATGAACGGGGCGCTGCGTGGTTACGCTGCGCTGCCTCCTCCGCGCCTGACCGTTCATACGGGCCTCATCCAACTGGTCGGGCCGGTGTCCTCATCGTCCATGCGGTCGAGTTCGTCGACGGCGTCCTGGCGGGTCGGTAGCCCGAGTTTGTCCAGAATCTCCACCGGCATACCGGATTCGGCCAGCAGTTCCCGGCGACGCGCCTTGGCGACGATCGCCGAGCGCTTGGTCAGCCGCAGGATCTCCTGCGCGAGAGCCTGTGCGCCATAACGGTATTCGCTGCGCTCGAATTTGATCTCCACCGGCATACCCTGGTCGGTGGCCCGCACGCTGATGGTGCCGGAGCGGTTGGTGCTGTTGGCGACGGTGACGGTCGCGACCGGCTGCTCCTGTTCGGGGCGGCTCATGAGGTCGGCCTATAGAAACCGCGGAACCCCATACCTTCGTTCTCCGTTCGAATCGGGTCGATTTTCACCGGATCGCCGGCTTCGATCATCTTTCCGTTTCCGACGACCATTGCGACGTGCCCATCCCATACGGCCAGATCACCGGGCATCACCTCACCCGGGCTCACCGGTGCGCCCTGAGCCTGATCGCAGGCCAGACGGGGCAGATCGACCCCGGCCTGGCCGTAGGCGAATTTAGTCAGACCACTGCAGTCCAGGCCGGAACCGGGCGAGTTACCGCCCCAGACATACGGGGTGCCTTGGCATTTGATCGCCGCCTCGACAGCTTTGGCGGCCTTCGGATTCGGCGCCTCGACCTGGCTGCCGTCGGGGAGGGTGATCATGACTCCGCCGTGCGCGCCCGGCTTCATATCCCCGGGCTTACCGTGACCGGCGAGCGAGGCCGCCGACGTGGACGAGCCGGACTTGTGCGCCAGCGAGGACAAAGGGCTCGACATCCCGCTCGCCATCGAACCGCCGCTCGAGGCCAGGCCGCCGAGCATCGAACTGGCCTGCTGTGCGCCCGAACTCGCCAGCGGCGCAGCGGCCGAGGCCGCGCTGGTTGCGGCGCCGGGTGCGTTGGCCATCGACGGCGTGGGCGGCGGCGGGGTCAGCTGCGACATCGCCTGGGTGTGGGTATTGAGATCGGACCGGGTGCGGCCCACCACGTGCAGCGCCTGCCCGAAATGATCGATGGCGGACGAGACGACCGCCGTCATGCCCGGCGGTGTGTACACCGCCGGACCGAGTGCGGTGACCGAGCGCGCGAACGAACGCACGATGCCGTCGAGATCCTTCTGCCCGGTGTGTACCGAGGCCGCGGCCTGATTGACCACCTCGGCCATGCTGTTACCGCGATCGGACATCGAGGCGGCCGAGGTCTGCACCTGCATCGCCTTGTCCATGGCGGCGTCGCCACCCTTACCGGTCCAGGCGTTGGACATCTGGTTGATGCTCGACGCGCCGGCCTGGTGGATACCGTCCAGATGCTTCGAGGTCTGCCGCAGCGCATCGGCCGGCCCACCCGCCGGCATCGCCCCGGTGCCGAAACTGTCCAGCAGATTGATCAGCGGTTCGGCGAGGGCGTCGAGATCGATTCCGCCGCTCATGACAGGCCTTCGACCGACTTCAATGCCGCCGCGTGGGCGGCGTCGGTCGCGCCGTAACCGGCCGCGGAACCGCCCGCGGCGGCGCTCATACTGCCCATCACCGCGGATAACTGTCCGATGCCCGCGACGTGACCGGCGTGTGCGGCGGCGTAGGCCGAGACGAAATCACCGCCGATCAACCCGAAGATCGGCCCCAGAAGAAGCGGATCGGCGGCCGCGGCTCCGGAGGCGGCGACTCCCATCTCGCCGGCCAGGCCCGCGGCCGTGGCACCGTACGCGGCGACGCCGTCGGTGTCGACCTTCATGTGTGTTGCCATCAACATCCCCCATCGTGCTGGTCTGGAGGCAGATTACGTCATTCGGGTAGTTGGACGCATGCCTCTGACGAACAGTTCCATTTCCGAGCGTGGAAATCCAGCGAGGATTCCGATTCGAACCCGGCGGATACCTCGGCACACTCTATCGTTCCCTCATGCGTACGCATATCGTGAACCACCCACTTACGTCCGCCCTGCTCACGACCATGCGTGATAGCCGCACCCCGAACGCGGGCTTCCGGTCCGCCCTGGCCGACCTGACCGGAATCCTGGTCTACGAGGCGCTGCGCGAGGCACCGACCACGACTTTCGAGATCCAGACGCCGGTTTCGCCCGCTCTGGGGTTGCGGCTGGCGCGGCCGCCGCTGCTGGTCCCGGTGCTGCGGGCGGGGCTGGGCATGGTGGACGCGGCCAGTGCGCTGATTCCCGAATCGCGGGTCGGGTTCGTCGGGGTGGCGCGCGACGAGCGCACCCACCGGCCGGTTCCGTATATGGAATCGCTGCCCGACGATCTGGCCGAAATTCCGGTATTCGTGCTGGATCCGATGCTGGCCACCGGCGGATCGATGGTGCACACCCTGGAACTGCTGGGCGCGCGCAGGGCCGCCGATATCACCGCGGTGTGCGTCGTCGCCGCACCCGAGGGCATCGCGAGGCTGGAGCGCTCCGGATTCCCGGTGCGCCTGGTGACCGCGGCCGTCGACACCGGTCTCAATGCCGACGCGTACATCGTGCCCGGCCTCGGTGACGCCGGGGACCGTCAGTTCGGGCCGCGGGTGGGGTGAGCCGCTACAACCGTTCGCAGAACGCACGCAACGTCGAAAGTCGTTGGTCCGCTGTCTTTTTGGCGTAGTCCAAGGTCTCCGGGCCGGAGACCTGTTCGACGACTTCCAGATAGCATTTGACCTTCGGTTCGGTGCCCGAGGGGCGGATCACGATGCGCTGCGAGGCGCCCTCGAACACCAGGGCGTCGGTGCGCATCGGACCACGCACCGCCGACAGATCGGTACAGGTCACCGGCACGTCGCAGATCCGGTCCGGCGGTTCGGCGCGCAGGCGCGCGACGACGGCGGCGGCCGCGGTGGAGTCGGCCAGGCGTAGTGACACCTGATCGCCGGCGTGCAGGCCGAATTCGAGCGCGTACTCGTCCAGGACCGACAGCGGATCGCGGCCATCGACGTCCAGCCGGGCGACCAGATCCGCGAATGCGACAGCGGCCGTGATGCCGTCCTTGTCACGGACCGCGACCGGATCCACGCAGTGCCCGATCGCCTCCTCGTAGGCGTAGACCAGACCCGAACCGGCACGGGCCAGCCATTTGAATCCGGTCAGAGTTTCGGCGTAGCGGACCCCGCGGGCGGCCGCCAGTGCGCGCAGCTGTCGGGAGGACACGATCGTGGTGGCGACCAGCGCGTCGGGCGGCGCGGTCCGCAACACGTAATCGGCCAGCAGCACACCGGTTTCGTCACCGCGCAGCAGCCGCGGGCCGTCGGAGCCCGGTACCGCCACCGCGCAGCGGTCGGCGTCGGGGTCGAGGGCGATGGCCAGATCCGCGCCGATCCGCTCGGCCAGCCGCAACAGCAGATCCGCGGCGCCGGGCTCCTCCGGATTCGGGAAGGGTACGGTCGGAAAATCCGGGTCCGGGGTGAACTGCTCGTCCACGACGTGGACGTCCTCGAAGCCCGCCGCGTACAGCGCCTGGCGGGCGGTCTCGCCGCCGACGCCGTGCATCGGTGTCAGTGCGATACGTAAATGTTTGCGGCGCTCGGTAATTCGCTTATCGCGCGGCCCTCCGACGATGTCCGGGATCGCCGCCGCGCGGGCCAGATACCGCAGCA
>JAFMQT010000528.1 GCA_017354515.1 Nocardia sp.
GTGCGACCGGGCCTGCCCGCACTACCGGGCCTGCCGGCGATCCCCGGCCTGCCCGCGGCGCCAGCCTCCGCACCGGTCCATCCGGCGAGCGCCCAGCCGACCGCACTGCGCGGCCCGGAAGCCGTAGCCGCCATCGTGGGCGGAATACCCGATATGGCCCAGCTATTGATGCTCGGTCCCGTGGTCGCGGGCGGACAGCTCCAGATCACCGATGACGCTGAGGGGGCGGGTGCGTGAAATCCCGGCGGGCACTACTCGGATTCGGCATCTTCGCGGTGATCGCGCTGGTGCTGACCGTGACGATCTACTCCACCCTGCAGCGGTCGGTCACCGGTGACACCACCTCGTACTCGGCGGTGTTCTCCGATGTGCTGGGCCTGCGGGTCGGCGATGACGTGCGGATGGCCGGGGTGCGGGTCGGCCGCGTCGACAAAATCGACTTCGACGGCGATTACAAGGCTCGGGTCGATTTCCGGATCCAGTCCCGGCAGCACCTCTACACCACCACCAAAGCCCTGGTCCGGTACCAGAATCTGATCGGCCAGCGCTATGTCGCGCTGATGCCGGGGGACAAACCCGGGCCGGCGTTGCGGGCGGGCGCGCAGATCCCGATCAACCGCACCGAACCCTCCTTCGATGTGTCGGCCCTGCTGGCCGGTTTCGAACCGCTGTTCAGTGTGCTGCAGCCCGATCAGGTGAATTCGCTGTCCGAGACGCTGATCCAGGCGCTGCAGGGTAACGAGGTTTCGCTGAGCGCACTGGTCACCGAGGCGGCCCAGCTGGCGAACACCTTCGGTCAGCGCGACCGGATCCTCGGCGAGGTGATCGGCAATCTGAGTTCGGTGATCGGAGGTATGGCCCATCGCAGCGGTGAGCTGGAAACGCTGATCACCCAGGCGCGTTCGCTGATGGACGGTCTCTACGCCCAGGGCAAACAACTGGAGAGCTCGGTGGATACGGTCTCGACCGCCACCGATTCGCTGGTTCGCCTGCTCACCGATATCGAACCCGGGGTCGCCGGCGCCCAGCGTAAGGCCACCACAGGTATCGCGATGCTGCTCACCAACGGCGCCCAGCTGGACCGTACCGCGATCGAACTGCCGAATATCCTCGGTCGACTGGCCCAGTTCACCAGTTACGGCGCCTACGGCAACGCCTATATGTGCGGTCTGGACGTCTCGCTGTGGGGCGTGCTACTACCGCCCGGCCTGTTCTCGCAGGTCGGCGGCAATTCCCATTCGGAGGTGTGCCGCTGATGGCCCCGCGATTTCCCACACCGCGAATTCCGAAGGTCCGGCTGCCCGGATTTCTCGGCAACCGATTGCTGCGCCTCGGCCTGATCGCCGCGGTCATCGTGGTCGTCCTGTTGGTCGGGTCGAGTCTGCTCACCCAGGCTCGCCTGGGAGACAAGACGATTCAGGCCGAATTCCAGCAGGCCGCCGGGATCCGCGCCGGCGCCACCGTCGATGTCTCCGGTATCGAGGTCGGCGCGGTGCGCGCGGTCCGGCTCGAGGGGGCCAAGGTGGTGCTCGATCTGAAGGTTCGCCACGATTTGCGGCTGGGCCCGGACGCCCGCGCCGGCATCAAGATGACCACGATCCTCGGAAAGCTGCACGTGGATCTGGTGCCCGGAAATGGTAAAGGATTGCCGGGCAATCGGATTCGACTGGACCACACCTCGGTGCCGTACAACCTGGGCAAGGTGATCCAGGACCCGCAGTACAAGGATTCGTTCGACCACATCCAGCGGATCGACCCGGCGAAACTGCGCCAGGCCCTGGACACCTTCAGCCGGCAGATGGGCGATTCGCCGCAACTGGCGGTTCCGGCCCTGGACGCGATCGGCTCCCTGGCCAAGGTGGTCGACTCCCGGCGCGACGAGGTCGACAGCCTGCTCAAGAGTATGGACAAGGTCTCCAAGCTGGTCGCCGACAATCAGAACAGCGTGCTGATTCTCATTACCCACGGCCAGGCCATCACCGACGCGATCCGCAAACGCGAAACGCTGCTACAGAATCTGCTGAACAATGTCGCGGAACTGTCGAAGATGTTCCAGGACATGGGTTTGCAGAACAACGCACAGCTGGGCCCCACGATCCAGAGCCTGAATACGATGTCGGAAGGCCTGACGAAGAACAAGGACAATCTCGACCGGATGTTCGAGATGATGCCGGTCACGCTGCGCCAGTTCAACAATGTCTTCGGCAACGGCCCCTACAGTGACGCCTGGATTCCCTGGTTGTTCCCGGACAACTGGCTCTGCTTCGCCCAAGCCGTTCGGGGGTGCAAATGAATAGGTTCTCGCTGCTGGCAAAATTCATCGCGGTCTGCGCGGTGGCGGCATTCGGAGCCGGATGCGGTTCCCTGCCGGGCACCCTGGGATCGACGGTGGAGGTCGGAGATCGCTGGCATATCAGCGCGGATTTCGACAATACCGCGGGCCTGTATTCCGGTAACGAGGTCGACGTCCTCGGCGTTCCGGTGGGCCGGGTCGATTCCATCGAGGCCAGGGGCCGGTACGTCCAGGTCACGATGTCGATCGACAAATCGGTGAAACTACCGGCGCAGGCCATGGCCGCACTGGTGAATCCCCAGTTGATCACCAATCGGCATGTGGAATTGGCGCCAGCCTACACCGACGGTCCGACCATGGCGGACGGCGCACATATCCCCTTGCCGCGCACCAGAACTCCGGTCGAATTGGATCGAATTCTGCAAACCTTCGACCAGATCGGCGCGAGTCTGGCCGGTGACAATCAGACCGGACCGATGGCCAGCCGGGTCCTGTACCCGCTCCTGAACGGCAACGGCGACAGACTGCGCGAAACCCTGGACGCGCTGTCGGCGGCCTTCCAGACGACACTGGCCAATAAGGACCAGATCTCCGAGACGGTGGTCAAGCTCAATCAGATCACCCAGGTGATCGCCGCCAACGACCGCACGGTCCGCGATTTCAGCGGTCAGCTCACCCAGATCGCGGCCCTGCTGGGACAGCAATCGCCCGGATTGCAGGCGGTGCTGACGCAATTGAACGATTTCGTCACCAATACGGCGTCAGTGGTGGGCCAGAACAAGGATCAACTGGGCGGGTCGCTGCACCGGTTCGTCACGATCACCGCGCAGATGCGGGCCAACGCCCGTAATCTCACCGAATCCACCGACCTCATACCGCTGACCTTCCAGAAC
>JAFMQT010000186.1 GCA_017354515.1 Nocardia sp.
GGGTGCGGCGACCACGACCTCGGCGCCGCGGCGCAGTGCCCGGTCCACCGAGCCGGTGAGCCGGGGATCGGCGGAATCGTCGCCGGCCACGATCACCACATCCAGTGAACCCACCCACTGTGGGATGGTGGCCGCGCAGACGATCGGCAGCCCCGCGCGATCGCCCAGCGCGGCCTGCAGCAGCGCGGCCGCGCGTGCGGCCCGGCCGGTGCCGGAGACCAGCACGATACTGCGCGGCCGGAACCCGTCCAGCCGATACAGCGCGTTCTCGGCGACGGCGGCGGCGGTGGCCCGGACCTGGGCGCCGGCGGACGCGGCCGAACGAAGAATCCCCCCGGAGTCGGCGGCCTCCAACGAGGCGACGTCATCGAGGTCGAGTACCGGTGTCCCTGCGATCATCGGGCGTTGCCACCTCCCCTCACTCGGGTCACCACGCCGGGTGATGTCGTTGTTTCCGGGCGAATCCGAGCCCTGTGATTCCACTATTCCAGTCAGCCGCGCACGACGCCCAGAATCTCGGTCACGAGTGCGTCTACTTCTTCGGTCGAGCGTGCTTCGACATTGAGCCGAAGTAGCGGTTCGGTATTGGAGGCGCGAAGATTGAACCACGCCTGTCCGGGCAGCCGGACCGTGACACCGTCGAGCCGGTCAACCGATTCGGCCCGCCCCTCGAAGGCGGCGATCACCGCGTCGGTGCGCCCCTGCTGATCGTCCACCGTCGAATTGATCTCACCGGAGGCCGCGTAGGTCGCGTACGAGGAGGCCAGTCCGGACATCGCCGGAGCCCCGTCCCTACCGAGCGCCGCCAGCACGTGCAATGCGGCGAGCATACCGGAGTCCGCACCCCAGAAATCGCGGAAGTAGTAGTGCGCCGAATGCTCGCCGCCGAAGATCGCTCCGGTGGCGGCCATCTGCTGTTTGATGAACGAATGCCCGACCCTGGTCCGCACCGGGGTACCGCCGAGTTCGGTCACCAGTTCCGGCACGGTCTGCGAGGTGATCAGATTGTGGATGATGGTGCCGCCCGGCTCCTTGGCCAACTCGCGCGCGGCGACCAGTGCGGTGACCGCGGACGGACTGACCGGTTCGCCGTGCTCGTCGACGACGAAGCAGCGGTCGGCGTCCCCGTCGAAGGCCAGGCCGATATCGGCGCCGGTCTCGCGCACATGGTTCTGCAGATCGACCAGATTCTTCGGATCCAATGGATTGGCCTCGTGATTGGGGAACGAGCCGTCGAGTTCGAAGTAGAGCGGTTCGATGGTCAACTGCTCGACCGCACCCAGGACCGCGGGCACGGTGTACCCGCCCATCCCGTTACCGGCGTCCACGGCCACCCGCAGCGGCCGGATATCGCTGAGATCGACCAGCCCGCGCAGGAATTCGGCATAGGCCTCGAGCAGATTCTGCTCGGTCGCTTTGCCGCGCGGACCGGTACCGGCCGGCACCCCCTCGATCAGCTCGGAGGTGATCGTCGCCAGGCCGGTCTCCTGTCCGACCGGGCGGGCGTTCGCGCGGCACAGTTTGATGCCGTTGTACTTCGCCGGATTGTGGCTGGCGGTGAACATGGCGCCGGGGCATTCGAGGTGACCGGAGGCGAAGTACAGCTGATCGGTCGAGGCCAAGCCGATGTGCACCACATCCAGGCCCTGGGCGAGGACGCCGTCGGCGAAGGCGGTGGCCAGTTCCGGTGAGGAGTCGCGCATATCGTGGCCGATGACCACGCGCGTGGCCGAATCACGCATCAAACGGGCGAAGGCAGCACCGACATCGCGGACGAATTCCGCATCGATCTGCTCGCCGACAACCCCGCGAACGTCGTAGGCCTTGACAACTGCGTGAACGGACTCGGCGGACCGGGCGACTGTCATGACCACCACCCTAATAGGGCCGCTCGAGGCTCAGTTCGGGGGATCGGGAAGCACTCGCAGATGACCTCGCCGACCGGTGCGGCCGGGGCGCGGGGCCCGCGCGGTGGGGGGTGCGTAGTCGCTGTAGCCGCGCTGATCGGGTTCGGGGGCGCGGCGGCGCATCCCCGCCTCGCGGACGGCTTCGGCCAGCGCGGTCAGATCGTCCTCGTCGGGGGTGCTGGAGGAGAAGCCGCCTTCGTGCTTGACCAGTTCCCAGCCCTTGGGGGCGGTGATCCGGGAACCGTGGGTTTCGCACAGATCCCAGGAATGCGGTTCGGCGACGGTGGCCAGGGGCCCGACGACCGCGGTGGAATCGGAATACACATAGGTGAGCGTCGCAACGGCCGGATTCTTGCAGCCGGGGCGGCAGCAACGACGCATGGGAATCACGCCAAGCAGACTAACCCGCCGCGCTCCATGTCGCAGACAGACACGCGGGAGGCGGTGACTACTGTCGGTGCCATGACCCGTTCGAAGAGGAGGCCGGTGACGTCGAGGTCGGCGGCGCGGCGCGGGCGTGGTGTGCGCGGACCCGTGCTGCCGCCGTCGGTTCCCGCGCGCCGGACACGCGGTCAGCAGTTCGACCGACTGGTGCTGGAGGCGTTCGCGCCGCTGGACGCGCGCTGGCACGATCGCCTGACCAAACTCGATATCGCGGTCGACGATGTCCCCAAGATCCGCCCCCTGCACCCGGATTCGGTCACCTGGCCCGAGGAGGTCGTGGCCGACGGCCCGGTCCCGCTGTCGCGCCTGATCCCGGCCGGGATGGACCGGCACGATATGGTCACCCGGGCCCGCATCGTGATCTTCCGCAAACCACTCGAACTACGGGCGCAGGACCCGGAAGACCTGCTGGAACTGTTGCGCGAGGTGCTGGTTCAGCAGATCGCGACGTATCTGGGGGTGGACCCGGATGTCATCGATCCGATCGGGGGATAGGCGCCGATCGGGCGAAATCCGCCGGCGGGGGTGTTCGGCGGAAACCTGAGAACCCTTGTGCGAAACGATGTTCGCGGGATTGGATGAATTGCGGAGGGCGGCAACAGATTCCGGGATCATCCGGAACATCCGCCGCGACGGGACGGGCCCCCGCCTCGCTTCGTCCGATGCGAAGCGAGGCGATATATAAACTGTGACAACAGACTTCGTTGGGGTGCAACCGCTCGGGCGAGCGGTCAGCTGATACCCCGCTTGAGCCGGCGGCGTTCCCGCTCGGACAGACCGCCCCAGATGCCGAAGCGCTCATCATGGGCGAGTGCGTATTCCAGGCACTCGTCCCGGACCTCGCAGCCCATGCAGATGCGCTTGGCCTCCCGGGTGGAGCCGCCCTTCTCGGGGAAGAACGCCTCGGGATCGGTTTCAGCACACAGGGCCCGCTCCTGCCACTGTTCCTCGATGCTGTCGAACATCGCATCGAAGTCGGTGACTATGAGACTCAGCTGCGGTGCCTCGGGCTTGCGCTGAGTGCGCGACCACTGGCCGCCCTGGCGCGCGCGGTCGAGCTGTTCGGATTCGACTGTCACCGCGGCGTCCCCCTCTCGGTCATCGATTCGGCTGTCTGCGCAGTAGTCTGGTGCTGCGCATGCATTGGAATCGGTTTGCGATACAGCACTCGAACTCCCCCAGGGGGTCGACTCTTCGGCCATCGCTCCGCCTCCTCACGTTGTGTTAGCGCAGAATGATTCTTCCGTCGTCCTGAAGCTGCCCACCGACGGTCCGACACCGCGACGTGGTCTCGCGGTCTTCCCCGAACGTGCCGTTCCGATGCGAACACTTGTTCGAAAAGGGGTCTGCGCCATACACTCTCGCGCGGACCCGGAATGACATGTCTGTGATTAGACACGCCGGACGCTGCCATGGTCAAGCTGCCGACACTATTCCGTTACTATCCGTGACCGCCCTTGGGGCGTTCGAGTAACCCGCTAGTAGCAAATGAGCAGCAAATACGCACGTCGATACCGCCGTGCGAGCACCGCATAGGCTGTGTCGATGTGACTGAAAAACTAGTGGACACCGCACCGGAGACCGAACGGATCGACGGTAAACCGCGTATAGCGGTACTGGTCGGCGGAGTCGGCGGCGCCCGCTTCCTGCAGGGTGTGCGCGAGCTGCTGCCGGAGGCGGATGTGACGGCACTGGTGAACGTCGGTGACGACGTCTGGATGCACGGTCTGCGAATCTGCCCCGACCTGGACACCTGCATGTACACCCTGGGCGGGGGAATAGATGCCGAGCGCGGCTGGGGCCGGGTGGGCGAAACCTGGCACGCCAAGGAGGAGCTCGCGAAATATCACGCCCAGCCCGATTGGTTCGGACTCGGCGATCGCGATATCGCGACCCATCTGGTGCGCAGTGAAATGCTCCGTGCGGGATACCCGCTGTCCGCGGTCACCGAGGCGCTGTGCAATCGGTGGCAACCGGGCGTGAAACTGTTGCCGGTGACCGACGACAGATGTGAAACGCATGCTGTTATCGCAGATCCCGATGACCCTGGCGAACGCCGCGCGATTCATTTCCAGGAGTGGTGGGTTCGGCACCGAGCAAATGTCGAGACCCATGGATTCGTCACAATCGGGGCGGAGCAGGCCGAGCCGGCACCCGGTGTGATCGACATCATAGAGGGTGCGGACGCGGTATTGCTCGCCCCGTCGAATCCGGTGGTCAGCATCGGTGCGATCCTGGCCGTGCCCGGAATTCGGGGCGCCCTGCGCACGACCTCGGCCGCGGTGGTCGGTCTGTCACCGGTCATAGGCGGAAAACCGTTGCGCGGCATGGCCGATGACTGTCTCGAGGTGATCGGAGTGGAGACCACCGCCGAGGCGATCGGCCGGCATTTCGGAGCCCGCTCCGATACCGGAATCCTGGACGGCTGGCTGGTCCACTCCACCGATTCCGCCGATATCCCCGGCGTCGAGGTCCGCAGCGTCCCGCTGCTGATGACCGACCCGCCGACCACCGCCGAGATGGTGCGGGTGGCCCTCGATATCGCGGGGGTCCCAGCATGAGCGGTGAGGCGCGGAGGAGGCAGCGGAGCGTCACCACGGAGCGCCCCGCTCATGCTGCCGATGAGCACAGCATGACGGGTATCGGACAGGACCATGCCCCGGGCGGTGCCGTGCGGATCGTTCCGATTCCGGGGCTGCCGGAGTTCCGGCCGGGCGATGATGTCGCCGAGGCGATCGCGACATCCGCGCCGTGGCTGGCCGACGGCGACGTGGTGGTGGTGACCAGCAAGATCATCGCCAAGGCCGAGGGGCGAATCGTCACGGCGCCAACCGATCCCGATGAACGTGATCGGGTGCGGCGGGAGTTGGTCGACGGTGAGGCGGTCCGGGTGCTGGCCCGGAAGGGCCGAACGTTGATCACCGAGAACAAGCTGGGCATCGTCCAGGCCGCCTCCGGCGTCGACGGTTCCAATGTCGAACCGGGCGAACTGGTCCTGCTACCGGCCGATCCCGATGCCAGTGCGCGCGCACTGCGGTCGGCGCTGGCGCGGCGGCTCGGTGTGGAGGTGGGGGTGCTGATCACCGACACCATGGGCCGGGCCTGGCGGATCGGGCAGATCGATGCCGCCATCGGCGCCGCGGGCGTGCGGGTGATCCACGATTACGCCGGCGCCGTCGACGCTCAGGGCAATGAACTGCAGGTCACTCAGGTCGCGATCGCCGACGAACTGGCCGCCGCGGCGGATCTGGTGAAGGGCAAACTCGGCGGGGTCCCGGTGGCCGTGGTGCGCGGTCTGCCCGACACCGACGACGGTTCGACCGCACGGGATCTGCAGCGCTCCGGCGAGGAGGATCTGTTCTGGCTCGGCACCGAGGAGGCGATCGATCGCGGCCGGCGCGAGGCCCTGCTGCTCCGCCGTTCGATTCGCGAATTCACCGATGCCCCGGTCGATCCGGAGCTGATTCGGTCCGCGGTGGCCGACGCGCTCACCGCCCCGGCGCCGCATCACACCCATCCGGTGCGATTCGTCTGGGTGCGCCGGCCGCAGCTGCGAGCCGCACTGCTCGAGGCGATGGCGCTGCGCTGGCGCGAGGATCTGGAATCCGACGGTCTGTCCGCTGAGCGGATCGAGCGCCGGATCGCTCGCGGGCGCATCCTGCACGATGCTCCCGAGGTTGTCATTCCGTTCTGTGTTCCCGACGGGGCGCACGACTATCCGGACGAGCGCCGGCTCGCGGCCGAGTCGACCATGTTCACCGTCGCGGTGGGAGCGGCGGTGCAGGGGCTGCTGGTGGCGCTGGCCATCCGCGGGGTGGGCAGCTGCTGGATCGGTTCGACGATCTTCGCACCCGAGGTCACGCGTTCGGTGCTGGAACTGGAGTCGGACTGGAATCCGCTGGGCGCCATCGCGATCGGATATCCGCGGGAGTCGCTGACACCACGGGATCCGCGTTCGGGCGGATCGGGACTGGTCGAACTGTGAGCGCCGAATCGCTGCACGCGTCGGCGACCGAACTGCTCGAGATGTGGTCCGCGGCCAGTGGTCCCGAGCGCTCGTTGCGCGAGGCCATGCTGGCATTTCTGGGTTCGGCGCCGCGCGGATGTCTGCGTGAGCACGCGCCCGGCCATATCACCGCCTCGGCGGTGGTGTTCTCCGCCGACGAGAGTGAGGTGCTGCTGACGCTGCATCCCCGGGTGGGCCGTTGGATCCAGCTCGGCGGGCATTGCGAACCCGGCGACGACACCGTGGTGTCGGCGGCGCTGCGGGAGGCGACCGAGGAGTCCGGTATCCCCGGACTCGTGGTCGAGCCCGGACTGTACGGCGTCCAGGCGCATCCGATCACGTGTTCGCTCGGGGTTCCGACCAGACATCTGGATCTGCTGTTCAAGATCCACGCCCCGCGCGGGGCGGTACCGATTCGCAGTGCGGAGTCCACGGATCTGCGCTGGTGGCCGGTAGACGCTCTACCTGCGGATTCGGATGTGCTGATGCGCTGACTGGCGCCGGTCCGGACAGAACGGACTTTACAAATTCCCCCATATGTATAGACAGGCGACACGCTTGCGCATATTGTCAAGGGTGTTAGTGGGTTGTGTCACACGCCAGCCCGGCCCAACGATGGGAATGGGGGTCGCGATGTCGACCGAAGTTGATACTCAGATGGACCGCCCGGAGTCCGGATGGCGGGATCGCAAGCGCTACATGTGGCTGTGGGGACTGTTCGCGCCGACCGGCCTGTTCACCATCGGAATTCCGCTGGTCTGGGCGCTCAACCTGCTGGGCTGGCAGCTGCTGGCGCGGGTTCCGTTCTGGCTGGGCCCGATCCTGATCTACATCGTGATTCCGATTGCCGACCGGTACTTCGGCGCGGATGGCGACAATCCGCCCGACGAGGTGATGGAGCAGCTGGAGAACGACAAGTACTACCGGTATCTGACCTACGCGTACATCCCGTTCCAGTACGCCACCTTGATCATGGCCTGCTACCTGATCAGCGCGAGCGATCTGAGCTGGCTCGGATTCGACCACGGAATCGGCGTGGTCGACCGGATCGGCCTGGCACTGACGGTCGGCCTGATCGGCGGCATCGGAATCAACACCGCCCACGAACTGGGCCACAAGAAGATCGACCTGGAGCGCTGGCTGGCGCGAATCACGTTGGCACAGACCTGCTACGGGCACTTCTACATCGAACACAACCGGGGCCACCACGTGCGGGTGGCGACTCCGGAGGATCCGGCAAGCTCGCGCTTCGGCGAAAGCTTCTGGGTGTTCTGGCCGCGTACCGTCTGGGGCAGCCTGCGCTCGGCCTGGGGGCTGGAACGGGCCCGCCTGCAGCGGATGGGCAAGCGGCCCTGGACCCTGCGCAACGATGTGCTCAACGCGTGGGCGATGTCGCTGGTGCTGTTCGTGGCGCTGGTCGCGGTGTTCGGCATCGGGATCCTGCCGTATCTGGTGCTGCAGGCCGTGGTCGGCTTCAGCCTGCTCGAGGCCGTCAACTATCTGGAGCACTACGGGCTGTTGCGGCAGCGCACCGCCAGCGGCCGCTACGAGCGTCCCGAGCCGCGGCACAGCTGGAACAGCGACCACATCGTCACCAATATCTTCCTGTACCACCTGCAGCGGCACAGTGATCACCACGCGTACCCGACCCGCCGCTATCAGACGCTGCGCAGCTGGGAAGGCGCACCGAATCTGCCGGCCGGTTACGCCAGCATGATCATGCTCGCCTACGTCCCGCCGCTGTGGCGGCGGGTGATGGATCAGCGCGTTATCGATCACTACGAAGGTGACCTCGAGCTGGCCAATCTGCAGCCGAACAAGCGCGAGAAGCTGCTGGCTCGGCACCGTTCGGAATGAGATCGGTGGTCCGGCCGC
>JAFMQT010000529.1 GCA_017354515.1 Nocardia sp.
GTCACCCCGCAGCCGCCGGCGCGTCCGGTCCCGCAGCAAGGGCCTGTTCGGGGGGCTTCGCAAGGCCCCTCGCAACCGCTGCCGATGGCCGCCGGCGTCGCGAACGCGAATATGACCGCCAAGGCCGATACCTCGATGCTGCCGCCGGTGCGGGGCCGTTCGTCCACCGCGCCCTTCGCGCGCGCGGACCGGATTCCGGACGCCGGGCTCACCATCGGCCGTACCAGCGACAACGACATCGTCGTCAACGATCCGCTGGCCTCGCGCCGCCACGCCCGGCTGGTCAAGGGCGGCGACGGGCTGGTCCTCGAGGATCTGGGGTCGGCGAACGGGACGTTCGTCAACGGCCGCCGCGAACAGCGGGTGACGCTGCGCGAACGCGATATCGTCACCATCGGCAACGTCGACTTCGTGGTCGCGGACGGCAAACTCGATCACCGCCGGCGCGCGGTCGCCGATCAGGGACTCAGCGTGCACGGTGTCGGTTTCACCGTCGAGGGCAACAAGCAGCTTTTGGTCGATGTCAACATGCAGGCCGGGCGCGGAACCTTGACCGCGCTCATCGGCCCGTCCGGCGCCGGTAAATCGACGCTGTCCAGACTCATCGCGGGATCGACCCATCCGTCCGCCGGTGTGGTCACCTTCGAGGGGCGCGATCTGCATGCCGAATACGAGGCCATGCGCAGCCGGATCGGCATGGTGCCGCAGGACGATGTGCTGCACCGCCAGTTGACGGTGCGCCAGGCGCTCGGTTTCGCGGCCGAACTGCGGTTGCCCCCGGACTCCTCCAAATCCGACCGCCAGCAGGTCATCGACGGTGTGCTGCAGGAACTTTCGCTCACCGAACATGCCGATACCCGGGTGGACAAACTCTCCGGCGGGCAGCGCAAACGCGCCTCGGTGGCGCTGGAATTGCTCACCGGTCCGGCGCTGCTGCTGCTCGACGAGCCCACCTCCGGCCTGGACCCGGCACTGGACCGCCAGGTCATGGCGATGCTGCGGGAACTGGCCGATGCCGGGCGCACCGTGATCGTGGTGACCCACTCGGTGGCCTGCCTGGATATGTGTGATCAGGTGCTGCTGCTGGCGCCCGGCGGTAAGACCGCCTTCTGCGGGCATCCCGCCGGTGTCCGTGATTTCCTCGGCACCAGCGACTGGGCCGAGATCTTCGCCCGGGTCGCCGCCGATCCGGACTCGGCGTTCGCGAACTACCGCTCGAAACATTCGGCGGTACCGCCGCCACCGCCGGTGGCGCCGCGCGGGGTGGCGGGCCGGCCACCGAAATCCAGTGCGTGGAAACAATTCTCGACGTTGTCCCGGCGGCAGGTTCGGTTGATTCTCGCCGACCGCGGATATCTGGCGTTCCTGGTCGTGCTGCCGTTCGTGCTGGGTGTGCTGTGCCTGGTGGTGCCGGGCAAGAACGGGTTCGCGATGCCCCCGTTCGTGCCGGGACCGAACGGGCCGGTCCGGGGACCGGGCGGTAGTGAATCGCAGCAGTTGCTGGTGGTGATGATTCTGGGCGCCTGTTTCATGGGGTCGACGCTGACCGTCCGGGATCTGGTCGGTGAGCGGCCGATCTTCCTCCGGGAACGGGCGGTGGGCCTGCTGCCCTCGGCCTATCTGCTGGCCAAGGTGATGGTTTTCGGATCGGCCGCGCTGCTGCAATCGGCGGTTCTGGTCGCGATCGTGCTCGGGGGTAAGAAACCGCCGGTCAAGGGTGCGCTGATTCCGCAGGGCGGGACCGAACTGTATGTCGACCTCGCGTTGACCGCGGTGACCTGTGTCGTGGTGGGGCTGCTGCTCTCGACGTTGGCGAAGTCGAATGAGCAGGTCATGCCGCTGCTGGTGGTCGTGATCATGTGCCAATTGGTGATGGCCGGCGGCATGATCCCGGTAACCGATCGGGTCGTGCTGGAACAGGTGTCGTATCTGTTCCCGGCGCGCTGGGGTTTCGCGTCGGGGGCCGCCACGATCGATCTGCGGAATCTGTTCGCGGCGGCGCAGCACGATCCGATCTGGCCGCAGAAGTCCGGTATCTGGCTCCTCGATATCGGTATGTTGGTCCTGCTCACCGTGATCTTGTCGGTGCTGACCTGGTGGCGACTGCGGCTGCGAAAGACTGCCTGATGGGCGGATTCGGACCTGCCTCGAGCGTGTCAGGCCGACAACAGGCACACTTATGGATGTGACGGCTCGAGTTGGGGCGATACATCTCGGCTGGGATGTGGTGTCCGTAGCCGCCGGTGGCGGCGGGACACCGATTCGCCCGGTCCAGGTGGAAGGTACGTACACGCCACCGGCGTATCTGCTCGCGGACAGGTCCGGACATCTGCATACCGCGGGTGCGGATCGGCAGCGTGCCGATTTGGGGATCGCGATCTCCGATGTCCGCGATGTGCTCGGACATCGGCAGATCCGGATCGCGGGGGCGACCTGGCCGACCGATCTGGTGTTCCGCGCGCGGCTGTACAACCCGCTGGCGGCCATCGGCACCCGTTTGCGCGGGAAGCCGGACGTGGTGGCGCTGCCGTTCCCCGACGACTGGCCCGACGAGAAGGTCGATGAGTACTGCCGGGTGGTCGAGAAGCTGGATCTGGTCACCGATCCGCTCCCCGAATCGGTCGCGCTGTCGGGCTATGTGCGCGCTCTCGGGTTGGTCCGGCCACCCGGTCCCGGTGATCGCGGGGCCGGCGCCACCGGCGTCTACTGCGACGGCCGGATCTGCCTGGTGGTGTCCGTCGACGGCGACGACGAACAGCCCACCGAATCGGTCGGGGTACCGCTCACCGCGGAGTCGATGAGCGATTCGTATGCCGCCGACAATGTGGTGATCGAGGTGATGGCCGCCGCCCGCACAGTGGGTGCGGACACATCGACGGTGCTGCTCACCGGGAACGGGTGCTTCAACGATGTGATGCGCATGGCGTTCCAGAACCATCTGGGCCACCGCCTGCGGGTGGCCGACCATCCGATGCACGCACTGGTCCTCGGTGCCGCGCATCTGCTGGTCACCGATAGCGAGTACACCGAGATGGAGCCGGGATCGGCCGGTGGTGACCCGCCGCCGAACGCCGAACAGCCCGGCCGCCACGCGGTCCGTGAGCCGGGACCGGGAGCGATCCCGCCCGGAAGCGGGGGGCCGCCCGCCGACCCGAGAGGCGGCCCC
>JAFMQT010000187.1:0-1957 GCA_017354515.1 Nocardia sp.
CCGCCTGATGGGACGGGGCCGAAGGCGGCAGCGCAGCTTGCGGTTCGCTCGAAAATAGTTTGCCGGGTATCCGAAACTTTTCGGACGCACTCCCAAACTTATTGTGCGCATTGCGATTTCGAGGTCGACCTCTTGGCAGTGCCGGAAAGTTAGGCTATACTCACGTGATAGCGAAGGGGAGTAGCCCGCAATCGCATGGTCGACATACTGATCCGCTCCTGGGGATCCGGCCATACGAACCGGAGTTCCGGTGGGCGAGACCTTCGGCCGACCGCCGAACGTCCGGTGGCCTCGGCTGAGGGCGCCCCGTCTTCGGCCGATGCGCCGGAAGACCTGGAGCCGACCATGATCGCCGCGCTATTACTGACTTTCGGCATTCTGTTCGTCGCCGAACTGGGCGATAAATCGCAGTTGATGGCCCTGACATTCGCCCTGCGCCACCCGTGGTGGATCGTTCTGAGCGCGATCACCGTGGCCAGTGTGGCGGTCAATTTCATCGCCGTCCTGGTCGGGCATTTTCTGGGTGCGGCGATACCGACGGAGTTCATCGCCATCTGCACCGGCCTGATTCTGCTGGCCGTGGGCGTGTGGACGCTGTGGGAATCGCGCGCGGAGTCGGCCGACGAGGACCAGCCCGCATCCGAGCCCACCTCCCCCACCCGCGCGTTCTTCGTCGTGATCTCGTCGTTCCTGTTGGCCGAACTCGGCGACCGGACCATGTTCGCCACTATGGCGCTCGCTTCCAACCACAGCTGGATCGCGGTATGGGCCGGATCCATCGCGGGGATGGTCGCCGCGGGCGGGCTGGCCATCGCCATCGGCATCACGGTAGGTAAGCACCTTCCCGAGCGGGGAATCGCCATCGCCTCGGGGTTGCTGTTCCTCTACATCGGCGCCGCCATGCTGATCGGCGCCGCCCAGCCCGGTCTGAACAAGCCGGCCGAATACGCGATCGCCCTGATCGTCCCGCTGATAGGCACGGCGCTCTGGTGGTTCGCCGGGCGGCGCAACGCGACCGCCGAGCAAGCCGACCGATTTCGCACGCCCGAGGAGTTGAACCAGCGCTGACCGCGAGACCCCCGGCTCGAATGGCGAAACGTCCGGTTAGGCTGCTTGTTGACCGAGGGCCAGTACCGATCGGCCGTCACTAACGAGAGGACCATCACCGTGGAGATTTCCGGCTCCGCCGCGATCATCACCGGAGGCGCGTCCGGTTTGGGCGCCGCCACCGCCAGACGCTTCGCCGACCAGGGCGCCACCGTATTCGGTCTGGACCTGCCGCAGTCGATCGAGAAGGCCGGCGATAACGTCCCCGCTGGTGTCACCCTGCTCCCGGCCGATGTGACCAGCAACGACGAAGTGGCCGCCGCGGTCGCGAAGGTGGTCGACTCGGGTGCGCCGCTGCGCATCGTGGTCAACTGCGCCGGTGTCGGCTGGGCCGGGCGCATCCTGTCCAAGAACGGCCCGCACGATCTGGAGCTGTTCCGGACCGTGATCACCGTGAACCTGCTGGGCACCTTCAATGTCATGCGCCTGGCCGCGGACGCCATCGCCAAGACCGAGGCCGTCGACGAATACGGCCAGCGCGGCGTCGTGATCAACACCGCGTCGGTGGCGGCGTTCGAAGGCCAGATCGGCCAGATCGCCTACTCTGCGTCCAAGGGTGGCGTCGCCGGTATGACCGTTCCGGCCGCACGCGACCTGGCGCAGTTCGGTATCCGCGTGAACACCATCGCCCCCGGCATCATCGACACCCCGATGCTGGCCGGTGTCACCGAGGACTATCGCAAGGGCCTCGAGGCCGGTGTGCCGTTCCCGTCCCGCCTGGGCCGCCCGGACGAGTACGCGCAGCTCGCGCAGTACATCGCCGAGCACGACTACCTCAACGGCGAGACCTTCCGGATGGACGGCGCCCTTCGGATGGCGCCGCGCTGACCCGAACTGCCGGGCCCGCGCC
>JAFMQT010000187.1:1967-8174 GCA_017354515.1 Nocardia sp.
TTCCGTTATGAGGTGTCCGGCGCCGGGCGCAGCCGGAGCAGGACCCGCCGGGCGGTGTCCACCGTGGCCTCGACAACGGCCTTGGTGACGAAATGCCCGGCCGCGGTGACCCCGAACAGCACGATGATGGCGGCGGGGGCCCAGGACCAGCTCAGCGCCAGCAGAATCCGCTCGAAGGCACCGCTGGGCTGCACCACCGGTTCCCAGCTGTTGAGCCGAGCCCAGCGACCGAGGAAGATACCGACCGCACACGACAGGTGCAGCCCCAGCGTCACCGGAATCCGCAGCCGCCCCTGTCCGGCGACCACCAGGAACCGGCCGACCTCGTTCAGCGCCAGGTGGTACGCCAGGAATCCGGACAGTATGAACACCGCGTACCAGGGCAGTACGGTCGATACGACCGGCCCGTCACCGGCGAAATGGACATCGTCGCGCAGATGCACCAGATCGGTGACCACGTAGGGTGCGTTGGGCAGGAACAGTACGAACAACACCAGCCCCGCCCACCACACCGGCGAACGCGCACCGGGATCGGCGCGGCCCGTGCGGAACACCAGCAGCGCCAGTGCTACCGGGATCCAGGCCAGGACGGTGTTCCAGATCATCCACAGCAGGTTGCGATGAGCCAGACCCAGCAGACTCGTTCCCACCGCATCGAGCACGTCCATGCATCCATGATGCAATGTGCGTCGGTTCGGCACACGGGTTGACGATGAAATCCCGTGGGATACAACGGGGCCCGCACCGGAGACGGTGCGGGCCCCGATTGTTCGCGTTCCCTACAGGGTGCTGGTCAGACGGTCGGCCAGCACCTGGGCGAAGTGCGCCGGATCCTTCAGTTCGCCGCCCTCGGCCAGCACCGCGGTGCCGTACAGCAATTCCGCGGTCTGGGTGAGATCCTCGGCCTTACCCTGCTCGGCCTCGTCCTTCTTGGCGCCGTAGGCATCACGCAGCCCGGTGACCAGCGGATGGGTCGGATTCAACTCCAGAATCCGCTTGGTCTCGGGCATCGGCTGCCCCGAGGCGCGGTACATCCGCTCCAATTGCGGGGTGAAGTCGAAGACGTCGCCCACCACACATGCCGGTGAGGTGGTCAGGCGTGAGGACAGCCGAACCTCCTTGACACTGTCGTCGAGCACCTGCTTCATCCACTTCAAGACGTCGCCGAAGTCCTTCTCCTGCTGTTCGCGCAGGGCCTCGGACTCCTTCTTCTCCTCCTCGGTCTCCAGATCGACCTCGCCCTTGGCGATGGACTGGAAGGCCTTACCGTCGAATTCGGGCACCTGGCCGACCCACATCTCGTCGACCGGGTCGGTGAGGATCAGCACCTCGCGGCCCTTGGCCTTGAACGCCTCCATATGCGGGGAGTTCTCGATCTGCTGCCGGGATTCGCCGGTCATATAGTAGATCTGTTCCTGCCCCTCGGGCATCCGCTCCACATACTGCGCGAGGGTGGTGGGCTCGGAATCGGAGTGCGTCGAGGCGAAGGACGAGACCTGCAGGATCGTTTCCCGATTGTCGAAGTCCGACAGCAGGCCCTCCTTGAGGACGCGGCCGAATTCGTTCCAGAAGGTCCGATATTTCGACTCGGTCGCGCTGTCCTCGGCGTTGGTGTCCTCGGTGGAGTTGTCCTGAGCGGCCTGCATGTCCTTGATGGTGGACAGCACCTTGCGGACCAGCCGCTTGCGGATCATCTGGATCTGCCGATCCTGCTGCAGGATCTCGCGGGAGACGTTCAGCGACAGGTCCTGCGCGTCCACCACGCCCTTGACGAAGCGCAGATATTCCGGCATCAGCTCTTCGCAGTTGTCCATGATGAAGACCCGGCGCACATACAGCTGAATACCGCGCTGGTGTTCGCGCATGAACAGATCGAACGGCGCGTGCGAGGGAATGAACAGCAGCGCTTGATATTCGAAGGTGCCTTCGGCCTTGAGCGGGATGATCTCGAGCGGATCGTCCCAGGCATGTGAGACGTGCTTGTAGAACTCCTTGTACTCCTCATCGGAGACATCGCTGCGCGGGCGCGTCCACAGCGCCTTCTGCGAGTTGAGCGTCTGCTCCTCGAGGACGGTCTTTTCCTCTTTGGCAGCGCCCTCAGGTTGCTCCGCGGGCTCCGCTCCGTCCGCCTCGGCCTCTACCGTGACCGTTCGCTCGACAGTCATCCGAATCGGCCAGGAGATGAAGTCCGAGTACTTCTTGACGATCTCGCGGAGCTTCCACTCCTGCGTGTAGTCGAAGAGGTGATCCTCCTCGTCGGCGCCCTTCAGGTGCAGCGATACCGCGGTGCCCTGCGGGGCGTCGTCGAGGGTTTCGATGGTGTAGGTCGAGCTTCCGGCGGACGACTCCCAGCGAGTTCCGGCCGACTCGCCCGCGCGGCGGGTGGTCAGCGAGACCGTATCGGCCACCATGAAGGTCGAATAGAAGCCGATACCGAACTGGCCGATCAGATCCTCGGAACTGACCCCCTCGCCACCCTTGGACTCGAGCAGCTGGCGACGCAGTTCGGCGGTACCGGATTTGGCGAGGGTCCCGATGAGATCGATGACCTCATCGCGCGACATGCCGATTCCGTTGTCGCGCACGGTCAATATGCGAGCGTCGGGGTCGACCTCGAGCTGGATGTGCAGATCCGAGGTGTCCACCTCGAGATCCTTGTCCCGGTACGACTCGAGCCGCAGTTTGTCGAGTGCGTCCGAGGAGTTCGAGATCAACTCGCGCAGGAAGGTGTCTTTATTCGAGTAGACCGAGTGGATCATCAGTTCCAGCAGCTGATGGGTCTCGGCCTGAAACTCCAGTTGTTCGACGTGATCGGTCACGGTCCGATAGTACGACCCCCGGGATCGGGGTCGTCAAAGTCGGTCATCGCCGGAATCTCGGCGTCGGCGCTGCGCGCGCCCGCCGCCGCCGGCGCCATCCATTCCCGCAGCGCGAGCGTCGCGCGCACATCGTCCTCGTTGTACTCCAGCAGTCTGGTGCGTTGCGACAGATCGGGTGCGTCGTCGTAACCCACCGCCAGCCGGTACCAGCTCATCGACGCCTCTCCCCCGGCCTCGGGATCGCGCCAGCCGAATCCGGCCAGCGGGGCGATCTTCTTGAGTCCCTTACCGTTCGGGCAGATGAACTGTTCGGAGACCGCCTGGAACATATCCACCCACTGCGGTCCGTCGACGAAGGCGCGGATCTCGGATTCGGTGGGCACGCCCGGCCGGCCCGCGAAGCGGCGGGCCGACTCGTACAACCATTTGTCCTCCGCGGTGCGTGAATAGCAGTACGCGGCAAAGGTTTTGCCCGATTCGGTGGCGCGGGCGCGGATATCCATCAGCCAGGTCCAGAATTCGGCGAACGATCGCGCCTCATCGGCGGTCGGGAGCGGATCCCAGGTGACGAACGGCCGGTACACGCCGTCGAGCAGGGTGCCCCACAGATAGGCGCCGTACTCCTGGTAGCTCTCCAGATCGACGTCGACCTCGACATCGGCGCGGCGCACCCGGACCCGGCGCACCCGCCGCACCAGCGGGGCGCCGGCCTTCCAGGCGCGGGCGGTGACCACAGTCTCGGTGAACGGCTCGTACTGCCAATCCTCGGGTTCGGCGCCACGCCAACCGGCCAGCTCGTCGATGGTCCGCACGCCGTGCCGACGCAGCAGATCCGCCCGCGAACCCGGGGCGACGAGACTGACATCGCGATGCTCGGACAACCAGCCCTCACATCCGGCACCCGGCTGCTCGGTCTGCTCCGGAGTGCGCGACCACCAGGGGCACCGGCGACATTCGGGCACCTTGGACGGCACCGTCGGCGACTGCCCGCGCACCACCGCGATCCGGTCCGCGTACCGCTCGTCGTAATCGTCGAGGACGGCCGACAGATCGTGTACCAGAATGCGGTCGAAGTGATATCCGATGGCGCCGCCGACCAGGGCCGGGCTCGCCAGCCCGTGGCGCTGCAGCATCCGGTACACATGGGCCAGCCGCAGCTGGTCCCGGGTCTGCGGCCGGATCCGAACCGCCCTGTCCTGCTTCGGATTCCAGTCGTGGAGATCCGAGGTGGTGGGGTGGAAGTCGGCGGGGTCGGGCTGACGGGGATCGGTCACCTTGTGGTTGACCACGATCACCGGGATGTAGCCGCCACGTGCTTGGTCGCGCACCAGGATCTCGCAGCTACCACGACGGCCGGTATCGGACTCCTGCGGCAGCACCGCACCCCAGATCCGCGGTGCGCCTTCGGCGCACGCGCGCAAGGTGGCCTCGGCGCGGGCACGTGCCGGTTGTCCGGGGTCGACGAGAACCCACCGCTGGGGATCCGCCGCGACCAAGGTGTCGCGGACATGCGCCCGGTGCGCGGCCGCGGCCTCCCGACGCTGGGCAACTCCGGAATCCTCGGCCACACCCAGCAGCCGTTCGGGGTGGATGGCGTTCAGATGCAGTCGATGACGGCAGCCGATCAGGGACCGGGCGTCCAAGTAGGCGGTGCGCGACGCGGATTCGGGTTCTCCGGATCGGGTGGGTGAGTCCGGAATTTCGGGGGCCCGTCGCTGACCGCCCCCGCCGTCGTTCACCTGACCATCTCGGTCACCACTGCCCGAATACACGCTATGCAGTATGGTCCCCTCCTCCGACAGGCCCGCCACCCGCATCGCCGGGCCCGGATTGGTCCCGGGACACGATCCATCGGTCACGGGCCGCTAGAGTTGGCGCAAACCGTGTCGCGAGTGGGTATATCAGCAAACGGAATCGGCATGACGGAGAGGGCCTTCGATGGGGTTGTTCACCAAGCGAAAGCGGCGGCGCGCGGACCGCAAAGCGGAGGCGAAAGCCCTCAAACACAAGGCCGGCTTGGAGGCCAAGCTCGGCGCCCGCAACGACCGCAAGCGCCACCGCGCCGAGATCCGCAACCAGCGTGACCTGACCAAGGCCCAGATCGCGACCCTGAAAGCGGAGGAGAAGGCGGCGCTCAAGGCCGCCGAGAAGGCCGACCGCGAACTGCTCAGCGCCGGCCAGGTCAAGAAATATCTGGGCGTGGCGCGGGTGCTGGTGCCGGTGCTGACCCCGCTGGTCTATCGGGCCGCGACCTACGTGCGCGGTCAGCTCGACACCCGGCGTGCGCATCGGCTGGGGATCGGTGTCGGCGAACTCGGGAACTTCAGCGGGCACGGCGCCCGGATGCAGGCCCGGATCGCCTCGCTGGAGTCCTCGCTGGGCGAACTCGAGGCCAAGGGCGGTAAGAACGGCGATACCCAGAAGTTCGTTTCCGCCACCCGCGATCGTCTCGACAGTCTCACCGCGGCGGTGCACACCGCCGATCAGATGCCCGTCTCCAGGCGGCGCGCGGTGCACAGCTCCATCTCCGCCGAACTGGCCGGCGTCGAGGCCGATATCCTCGCGCGCCTCGGCGTGCGCTGATCCGCACCGCCCCATGCCAGACCGTGACCGAGCCACAGCGCGACCGCGCGACCGGTGTGCGCTCGGGCGGCCGGGGGCGGCGGCGTTGCGCGGCGGGCTGGTCGGTGCGACCGTCGTGGTACTCGCGATCGCGGCGCACGGCGGGGCCGGCGGCGGATATCCGGGCACGCCGGGCTGCGCGCTGCTGCTGTCGATAGCCGCGGCGGCCGGAAGCGTGGCCGCGCTACTGCCCGACCGCGAGGGGCTTCCGCACCGGATCGCGGTACCGGCCGCACTCGGCGGCGGACAGCTGGCGGCCCATCTGGCCCTGACCTCGGCGGCCACGCACGGCGGTCACCACATGTCTTGTGACGGCGGCGCATTCGTGCCGCATTATCCGGGCGGCTGGATGGCGGCGGCACATGCGCTCGCCACCGCCGCATGCGCACTACTCATCGTGACCGCCGAGCGGTTCTACCGCGTCGTCTCGCGGACGGTGCACGCGCTGACCTCGCGCCCCGGCCCACCACCGGGCATTCGGTCGGTATTCCTGCGGGATACCACCGGCGCGCCGCCACGGCGGCTGTGTGCCGGCGCGGTCGGCCCGCGGGCCCCTCCGGCATTCGCCTGATCTCGATTTCCACACCCGATCCCGCCGGGACCGGGCGTCGAGTCTATTCAGTTAGAACTCGATATTTCAGGCATCCAGATCGGCGAGCAGCCGAGTACCGAGAAAGTCGTCCTCACGTGAATACACGCATGTCCATCGCCTTGTCCCGCGCGCTGGTCGCCACCGGCGCCGCCGCCGGCATCGCCCTGTCCGCCG
>JAFMQT010000024.1 GCA_017354515.1 Nocardia sp.
GTTCTCATCGAGGCCTCCGGCGGACGAATACCCGATCCATTCATCCCGGCACCCACGGCTACCTCCATCGATAGCCCGGACGCCACCGAATCACCTTCTACCACAACGGAATCCGATACCGGCGCGGTCGGCGACGCCGAAGGATAGTGACCCGGTAGAAATCTCGCCGATATCGATAACACAAACCGGCGCTCGCGCAATACTCCTATCGTAAGGCATTCGCGCACTTTCGAAATGGGGGTATTCCACCCATGACAATCGCCCGCAAACGCACACTCGCCCGCGTAATCCTCGCCGGCGCCATCGCCCTGACCCCGCTCACCGTCGGTATCGGAGCGGCGCAGGCGACATCCGGCCCCAACGACGGCCCCAATGGCACAGCTCCGCACAACCCGGCCGACACACCAGGCGGTCAACACCAGCTACACCTGCAGCACCAGCGGCATCTACAACACGAACAGCACATGCAGCACGAACAGCACATGCGATAGGCGAAGTCGCAACAGCAACCGTTGGCGCGGCAGCCCGCACGGGGCGGCCGCGCCGAACGGCACTGGTCCGGGACCTGCCGGAATTCCGGCGACAACGAAGGCCTCGCCTGGTCCGCCGCACACCGGCCATCCGCGGCGGGAGTAACGTTGAGCATTGATAATGCTGCCGATGCTCACCGAGGACCCCTGACATGCCACCGCTTCGCTCCCGCACCACCACCGCCGGCCGCAACGCGGCGGGCGCACGCGCGCTCTGGCGGGCGACCGGCCTGACCGACAACGACTTCGGTAAGCCGATCGTGGCGATCGCGAACTCCTACACCCAGTTCGTACCGGGGCATGTGCACCTGAAGGAAGTCGGTGAGATCGTCGCCGAAGCGGTGCGGGCCGCGGGCGGGGTGGCGCGTGAGTTTCACACCATCGCCGTGGACGACGGGATCGCGATGGGCCATGGCGGCATGCTGTACTCACTGCCCAGCCGCGAGATCATCGCCGACTCGGTGGAGTACATGGTGAACGCGCATACCGCGGACGCGCTGGTGTGTATCTCCAACTGCGACAAGATCACTCCGGGCATGCTGAATGCCGCGATGCGGTTGAACGTCCCGACCGTATTCGTCTCCGGCGGGCCGATGGAGGCCGGTAAGGCCGTCGTGGTCGGCGGTGTGGCGCAAGCACCCACCGATCTGATCACCGCCATTTCGGCCAGCGCCTCCTCCGAGGTGGACGAGGACGGACTCGGCGAGGTCGAGCGCTCGGCCTGCCCGACCTGCGGTTCGTGCTCGGGAATGTTCACCGCCAACTCGATGAACTGCCTCACCGAGGCACTGGGCCTCGCGCTGCCGGGGAACGGGTCCACCCTCGCCACGCACGCCAAGCGGCGGGCGCTGTTCGAGAAGGCCGGGACCACCGTCGTCGAGATCGCGAACCGCTGGTACCGGCAGGACGACGATTCGGTGCTGCCGCGGAATGTGGCCAATGCCAAGGCCTTCCGCAATGCCATGGCCCTCGACGTGGCGATGGGCGGATCCACCAACACCGTGCTGCACACCCTCGCCGCCGCGCAGGAGGGCGAGATCGACTTCGATCTGGACACCATCGACGAGATCTCACGTCGGGTGCCGTGTCTGTCGAAGGTCTCCCCCAACTCCGACTACCACATGGAGGATGTGCACCGCGCCGGCGGAATTCCCGCCATCCTCGGTGAACTGCGCCGCGGTGGACTGCTGGAGACCGACGTGAGCACCGTGCACACCCCAACCCTGGACGAGTGGCTCGACACCTGGGACATCCGCTCCGGCAAGGCTTCCCAGGCAGCGCTCGACCTGTTCCACGCCGCGCCGGGCGGAGTGCGCACCACCGAGCCGTTCTCGACCGAGAACCTGTGGTCGTCGCTGGACACCGATGCCGCGGGCGGATGTATCAGGGATATCGAGCACGCCTACACCGTCGAGGGCGGACTGTGTGTGCTCAGGGGAAATATCGCCCCCGACGGCGCGATCCTCAAGACCGCGGGCATCGATGAGGACCTGTTCACCTTCGAGGGCCCGGCCGTGGTGCTCGAGTCCCAGGAGGAGGCGGTCTCGGCGATCCTCGGCAAGAAGATCAAGCCCGGCGATGTGGTCGTGATTCGCTACGAGGGCCCCTCCGGCGGGCCCGGCATGCAGGAGATGCTGCATCCGACCGCATTCCTGAAGGGTGCGGGCCTGGGCAAGGTGTGCGCGCTGATCACCGACGGGCGTTTCTCCGGCGGCACGTCGGGGCTGTCCATCGGCCACATCTCCCCCGAGGCGGCCAGCGGCGGCAGCATCGGCCTGATCGAGAACGGCGACCGGGTCCGCGTCGACGTCCACACCCGGGCACTGGAACTGCTGGTCGACGACCAGGTCCTGGCCGAGCGGCGAGCCAAGATGGACGCCCGCGAACGTCCGTGGCAGCCGGTCCATCGCGACCGCCCGATCACCACCGCCCTGCGCGCCTACGCGGCCCTGGCCACCTCGGCCGATAAGGGCGCCGTGCGGCAGGTGCCGTAGCCGGTCAGAAGAACCCGGTGAACGGGTTGCCGCCGTGCAGGAATATCCAGCCGAGCGCGGCGGCCACCAGGGCGAGGATCAAGACCAGGAACGAACCAGCCGCCGGGCGTACCGCCCAGCCGCGGTTACGATCGAAGGACAGGCGGCCCGGACCGGTGAGGATCAAGGTTCCGGCGAGCGCGGCGAGGATGGTCTCCAATTCGACCGGCTTGTACTGGAAACCGGAGGCCATGCCCTGCTTCCAGAGCCAGGCGTCGGCGATGGAGGCCAGTACCGCACCGGCGGCCAGCGGGGTGGCGAGACCGAGGACGATCAACGCCCCGCCACCGACCTCGGAAGTGGCCAGCATCGCGGTGGACACCTCGATGTGTTTCCACCCGCCGTGTTCGAGCATATGGCGGGTGCCGTCGAGGCCCGGCCCGTCGAACCAGCCGGCGAGCTTCTGCAGGCCGTGGTAGAGAAAGGTCAGGCCCACCGTCAGGCGCAGGCACAACAGGCCCAGATCCACTGTGCCCCGGCGGTATTCGCGGGGCCGGCGCAGGCGTTCGGTTTTGCCGTTGCCATTCCCGTTGCCGTTCCCGGGCGCGGGCGGAATGGTGGCGAACGAATATGCCGCCCCACCGGCCGATTCCGCCCCGGGCGCCGCGGTCGACCGCCCGGCCGAAGCGCGCGCGGAAGACACGGTGGGGGAATCGGCGGCAGGTACCTCCGGATCCAGCCCGAGATCGTCGTCGGTGCGCGGAACTCCGCGATTCGCAGCGGGTTCGACGGTCGGAAGTTCCCCCGTGGGATTGTCGTAGGGGCTGCCGCCCGCACGTCCTGACACCGTCGGCTGATCCGCCGGTGCGTTCGGTTCCGACGAGGGGTTCGGCTTATCGCTCACACAATCCAGAGTAGGTCGGCTGACGGCGGGGCGCTCGGTCCTTCTCGGCGTGTCCGGCCGGGGTGCGGCGCTCACCCGACCCCCTGCGAGCGCGCGCGCGAAGATTTCCGTAACGTTTGGGCAATGAGTGTGGTTGCCGCCGGACGTGTCGTCTCGATCGCCGCCGTCAGCGCGGGGATGGCCGTGACCGTCGCACTGGCGGCCGGCTGTGCCAGTTTCGACGATTCGGCGTCCAAACCGTTCACTCCCGCACCCAGTATCCAGCCCGAGGGCTCGGGTCCGACCAGCTCCCAGCCCAAGCCCCCGCCCACCGGGCAGCGCCCCACCGGTCCGTGCATCGACCCCGATCCCGCGGTCGTCGCGTCCTGCCTGGACACCACCGGCGGGCTGACCGTCCTGCCCGACGGGCAGCAGGCGCTGGTCACCGAGCGGGTCACCGGGCGCATCCTGAAGGTCACCGCCGTGGATCCCACCCAGGCGCCGCCTCCGCCGCTGCAGGTGACCAGGGTGCCGGTCGAGGCGGCCGGGGACGGCGGGCTCAGCGATGTGGCCCTGTCGCCCAGTTACGACCAGGACGGCCTGATCTACGCGTACATCACCACGCCCTCCGACAACCGGATCGTGCGGATCGGCGCGGGCGGCGAACCGAAACCCGTCCTCACCGGAATCCCCAAGGGCCCCACCGACAATCGTGGTTCCATCACCTTCACCGGACCGAACACCCTCAGCGTGCTGACCGGTGACGCCGGCAATCCCGGCTCGGCGAACGATCCCGGTTCGCTGGCCGGCAAGCTGCTCCAGATCGACGATCCGGGACCGGGACACGCGAATCCGAAGGTGGTGGCCTCCGGTGTCGGCGGCGCGGGCGGGGTGTGCTCCGATCACCAGGATTCGGTGTGGTTCACCGACCGCACCGCGACTCAGGACCGGCTGCAACGCCTGGATTCCAAGAGCGGCGCCGTAGCCACCGCCTGGACCTGGCCCGACAAGCCCGGTGCGGGTGGCTGCGCGGCCGCCACCGACGGTGTCGCCGTCGCCATGTCGGGCGCCAAGGCCCTCGCCTTCGCCGCCGCCGACCCCAAAACCCACGCCGTAACCGCGAATCCGACGATGGTGGCGCAGAACAAATACGGATCACTGAGCGGAGCGACCCTCGGCGCCGACGGCATGGTGTGGGTCGGCACGGTCAACAAACCCGCTGCCCCGGGCCCGATGGACGACCGCATCGTCCGCATCCCGCCGCCGAAGGGTGGGGCGGGCGGTAGTCCGGACTGAGCTGTCGACTCGCAGCAGCCCCCAGCGATGGGAAGGGGCGTGTAGTGCGGCCGATAGCATGGATTGCCGTGCGTTGAAGCGCAGCGTCGCCAATGTCCGATGCCGTTACCGGGGTGGGTTTTTCGGTGGCCGCTCGCTCGCGATCCGGTCTACGAGTGAGGACCCGATGAGAGAGCTGCACCCCGATGTGCAGATGATGAACGAGTTGCGGAGGGAACTACGCCACCGCATCGCGGACGTCCGCGAACGCGCCGACGCGATCTTCGCCCGCCGCCCCTCCCCCAGCGGCAACGTCATCCCCGAGGTCGATGCCATGGGTAGGTTGCGTGATCTGTATCTGGCGCCGGGAACGTGCGACCTGTTCGGCTGTGATGAGCTGGCCGCGGAGATCATGGCCGCAATCACCGAGAGCACTCGCGACGCACAACGCCAATATCAGATCGCCATCAACGATCCTGCCAACATCCCCGAGTCGATCGCCCAGATCGGTGAACGGCGGCTGTCCACCAGCAACTCAGCCTCGATCACCACTGCTGGGAAGCGGGAACAATGAGTCTAATGAGCTGCACGGGAGGTTGATATGCCCAACGAACTGGACGCCGATCCGGACAATTGGCGAGATGTTGGCCACCAGCACAAAGTTCATGCCGCCAAGGTCCGGGAATTCGGACGGAGTCTGCTGGAGACCGGCCTCGACGGGACCGCATTCAAGCCCTTCAATGATGCGGTCGACGATTACAACCAGCGAAAGGCTCATAAAGCAGAGCGCCTCGCAGCGGACCACGATCGGGCCTACAATCATTCCGATAATTTCGCAAACTCGCTGGAGCACTCCGACCGCGACGGAGACAGCCAGATAACTCGCGCTGCGGGCACCACAACCGATCGCACAATGGAGATCGACTGATGGGCAGTCCGCCAGCTGACAGTCCCGAAGCTGTCGAACAGTTTATAAAACAGAAGGAAAAGCTGTGGAACGATACTTCCGTCAGCACAGACCAGTATGAGGCCGCCGATCTTGAAGCGTACAACAAGCTACGGGAACTCAACTCGGACGACTTCCAGAAAGTATACAACAGTCTCAGCCAATCAGAGATTGATGATCTGGAGAATAACCTAGCTCCGAACAAACAAGGCTACCAAGCGGGCGAAACCAAAAGATACAAGGATCTCTACGACTTATTCGATCACTCGAAGAACGAAGACAACAAGAAATATATAGACAACTATATTGACAAGAAGAAGAAAACTGATCGACCAGATTTCAGCCAACTCCCCCACTCGAGACCGGAGATCAAGGGACCATATGGCGATGGAAAAAACCTCGCCAAAGTAATTCTGAAGGTCCCTCGAGGAGCGGGGCAACAGCTACAGATGACCATACAAGATACCCAATGGACCATGCAGATGGACGTGGACTCACTGGGATACAAGTACCCAGCAGACAACCCGGACTTTGATAAAACTCTAAACGGAAACGAACTAAAGAAGGCCGAAGGAAAATCTTACACAGGCGACATCCTGGCACTTGTTCAACAAGAGTTGACAAAGCGTCAGAGTGACTACATAAAAAAACATTCTGATGTAAAAATGTCGATCGATAATATGAATGATGCACGCTACGATGCGCTCACGAAGCTACTCGGCATCAAAGATACTCTGAACACGCAGCTGGCAGTCGACTACGCGCCCGACAAGGATTTCGGCCCCGATGCAGATGTGAAAGACGCCCACTCCCACTTCAACAAGAACAAAGATCAGATCATATATGAAGCCAATCCTACTCACAGCTATGTCAAGTATGAAAAGATAAAGGGCAATGATGGGAAGAGCTACTTTCAGTTGACATCGACTGCGGAGCAATTCTACTTCACCGCACTAGACACAGCGATGAAGGACTGGGATAAGGAATACAAAGCTCTCCTTACAAAAATAGGTGACGAGACACAGAAGACTGATGGGGATAACAAGCCGCCCCCCAAGAAAACAAGCGGGAATAATCAGCAGCCGCCCCCCAAGAAGACAACCCCCGCTCCACCAGCACCTTCCACGCCAACCGCGCCCGCCGCTCCGGTAACACCCACTCCCACCGCTCAGAACACCGACTTCAGCGATCTATTCAAGGGCGATCTGCCCAACAGCAGCGGAAGCACCACCGACGGGACCGGTAATACCACTACGACCGCGGCCAATGGTACCGACGCGAACAGCGCCGGTTCGGATTCTTCCGACCCACAGACGGCCATTCAGGACGCGATAAACTCGATCGAACAGTCGGGCACGCAACCGGCAGCTGCGACGGGCGGCTCGTCCGGGTCGGGGTCGAACCAGTCCGACCTGTTGTCGTCGATCGCTCCACTCGCTACGTCATTCATCCCTTCGCTCATACAAGGCGGATCCGCACTGGCCCAAAGCTTCCTCCCGCGAGGAGCTGCCGGACCGGGTATGGGCATGGGCTTCGGCTCGGGAACTGCGGGCCAAGGTTTCGGAGGGGTAAGTCCCCAAGGGGCCGGCGGGCCAAGTCCCTATCTCGCTGACGCTCAGTACATGTCACCGAGCCAGGGCGCTACCACCGGCCAACAGGCCGCTGCCACTGGGCAATCACAGGCCGCGCCCGCCCCCGGACAGATTTCCACCAATAATGCCGCCGGCGCGCCCCCGGCCGGCGGTAACGCGCCGGTCAACGGCAATTCCGAGGTGGATCTGAAGCTGTCGCCGGATGCACCGGGTCAGAAAGTCCCGGCGGCCGTGGCCAATGCGGTACACGCGGAGATGAACAACCCGAACGGCTGCAACGCGATATCGGCGTACGGAAGCGCACTGGGCAATCTGACGCCGGTCACCGACCCCACACCGCATACCGGTGACATTGTCAAATGGGCCAATGCCAGCGCCATCATCGTCAACCAGGACGGCACCCCGTCCATGATCGTGGACGGCAAACCGAGAAGCCTCAATACCGCGGGTGGCGGTTCGCTCGGCGATTTCCAGGGCATCTTCCGCCCGGACTGCGCCAACCAGGCAGCGGGTACAGCCGCGACCGCCCCGCGCTTGACGTGACCCGCACCGCCGCTCAGGTCTTGAAATACACCCACTGGTGAATGGTGGCGAGGAGATTTCCCGCGGTGGCTCACAGTTGGGCCGTCTGGTCGAAATAGCCGTTGCCGAAGTGCTGGCCGCGAGCCCTGGCTGAGCCACCCTGTTGCGCTAGATAGATTGATCTAGCATACTCGGTATCCAGTCTCCGCACGCTAAGCCAGAGTGGAAGGGCCAACCGGAATGATCAAAATCGAACGGGTCGCACACGTTGTCATCAAGGTCCGCAGCCTGGAGAAGTCGCTCGACTTCTACACGCGCGTTCTCGGACTCAAGGTCATGGGCAAGATCGAACCGAGTGTCGTCTTCCTGTCGACGGGACGCGACCATCACGAACTCGGCATCGCCGAACTCGGCACCCAGGCCCCTGATGGGACCTTCTATCAGGTCGGAATGGAACATTTCGCGTTCAAGCTTCGTAACGAAGCCGATCTGATCGAGGCCTACGAGACGTTGCTGAGCGAGAAGGTAGAGATCGCCTACACCGTCAACCATGGAGTAACCAAGAGCGTCTACTTCTTCGACCCCGACGGCAATGAGCTCGAGGTGTACGCGGACAACTCGCCCGAGGAGGTCGCCGGCTTCGAGAACCCCTATGGCGGAATGGAAAAGCTGACCTTCGCCACAGATCAGCCGTCGCTGATGGATTCGATCATCAAGGCCCAGGCGTCGATGGCGCCCGCCGGCGCGACCGAATGACTCAGCCACTGTCCGACTCCGGCAGCCCCACAACTCGCTCTAGATAGATTGATCTAGACGCTGCGGATCAGGTAGCTGCCGCACCGCCGCGATGTTCACCTCTGGCCGGCGCGGCTATCAGCCCGCGCAGGCGGCGAGCACCAGTTCGCGGACCCGGGCGGCGTCGGCCTGGCCCCGGGTAGCCTTCATGACATCGCCGACGATCTTGCCGGCGGCCTGCACCTTTCCGGAGCGGATCTTGTCGGCGATATCGGGGTTGGCGGCAAGGGCCTTGTCGACCTCCGCCTGCAGGGCCGAATCGTCGGACACCATGCCGAGGCCCTTGGCTTCGACGATCGCACCCGGCTCCCCCTCACCGGCGAGCACGAAGTCCACGACCTGCTTGGCGACCTTGGAGTTGATGGTCTTGGCGTCGACCAGCGCGACGACCTCGGCCACCTGCTTCGGGGTGATGGGCAGATCCTCGAGTTCGACGTCGCGTTCCTTGGCCTGTTCGGTGAGGTAGTTGACCCACCAGGCGCGGGCGGCGTCCACCGAGGTGCCGGCGTCGACGGTGGCGATGATCAGATCCAGCGCGCCGGCGTTGACCAGATCGCGGAAGACCTCGTCCGACAGACCCCATTCGGCCTGGATGCGGGCGCGGCGCAGCCACGGGTATTCGGGGATGGTGGCGCGCAGCTCCTCGACCCAGCCGGCGTCAGGGGCGATGGGCTCGAGGTCGGGTTCGGGGAAGTAGCGGTAGTCCTCGGCGGTCTCCTTGGGCCGGCCGGGCGATGTCGTGCCGTCGGTTTCGTGGAAGTGACGGGTTTCCATGGTGATGGTGCCGCCGTCGGCGAGAATCGCGGCCTGGCGGCGCATTTCGAAGCGCACCACGACCTCGACGCTGCGCAGCGAATTGACGTTCTTGGTTTCGGTGCGGGTACCGAACTCCTTGGCGCCCTTGGGCATCAGTGAGACGTTGGCGTCGCAGCGCAGTGAGCCCTGCTCCATCTTTACATCGGAGACATCGAGGGATTTGAGCACCTCGCGCAGCGCGGTGACATACGCGCGGGCCACTTCGGGGGCGCGCTCACCGGCGCCGGTGATCGGCTTGGTCACGATCTCGATCAGCGGGACCCCGGCCCGGTTGTAGTCCAGCAGCGAATGACTCGCGCCGTGGATGCGGCCGGTGGCGCCGCCCACGTGCAGGGACTTGCCGGTGTCCTCCTCCATGTGGGCACGTTCGATATCGACCCGGAAGGTGGCACCGTCGTCCAGCCGCACGTCCAGGTAACCGTCGGTGGCGATCGGCTCGTCGTACTGGCTGATCTGGTAGTTCTTCGGCTGATCGGGATAGAAGTAGTTCTTACGCGCGAACCGGCCCCACGGAGTGATCGAGCAGTTCAGCGCCAGGCCGATACGGATCGCCGACTCCACCGCCTGCTGATTGATCACCGGCAGCGCCCCCGGCAGACCGAGACAGACCGGGCACACCTGGGTGTTGGGCTCGGCGCCGAACCCGGTGGGACAGCCGCAGAACATCTTGGTCGCGGTGCCCAGCTCGACGTGCACCTCCATGCCCATCACCGGCTCGTACCGGTCGATGACGTCGGCATAGTCCATCAGATCCACGGTGGGTGCAGTCATGGCACCAGTTTAGATTCCGGCGACGGCGCCCACTCGGCGACCCGGCGGTGTTGCCGAGTCGCCGATTCGCTCACGCGGCCCGCGATTGCCCACTGTCGGGTTCGTGCCAGTCCCGGCCCAGATGCGCGTGCAGCACCTCGAACAGAACCGGCTGTTCGGCCATCATTTCCCGATAGGCCAGCGCCGACGGTAACCCGCGCTCGTGGGTTTGCTCGAGCTTGGCGCGCAGGTGGTTGTCCCACCGATACCGCAGCGCCGCAAGCACTCCGGCGGGTCCGCCGAAAAGCCGATCACAGTCGGGCAGGTCGTAGAACAGTCCCGGAGTGGCCGGATCGACGGCCGCTCGGGCGAGAACCTCGTGCAGGATCGCGGTACGCGCATGGTGATCTTCCCACGACATCGCACCCACCTCCTCGAACCGGGCGTCCGAATCTTGTTCCGGACACGGTGCTTTCGACGCTACGGACGCCGCGGCGCCGATACGTCGTGCCGCAGGCGAAACTTGCGCTAATACCACAGTAGGAGCTCTCGCCCGATCCCAGGATGATGTTTCGGTGAACTGGGAGGACTAGCCTTGATCCATGGATGTGACCAGCGCCCATCGTGAACCCGACGCCGCGGGACCGGAGCCGTTCGCACAGCGGGTCTCGGGCCAGGGCTCCGCGCTCACCCGAGCCGGGCGACGGGCGCTCGCACTGTTCCAGGATCCGGTCGGCGCCATGCGCGACCGGATCGAGTCGATGGCTTTCGACTATCCCGTCCCGGTGGTGGTGACCGCCGATATCGCGATGATGGTGGCCGGCATCAGCGCCGCCGCGCTGCGCGTGCAGCACTTCTCGACCGGGGTCCCGTTCCTGGCGGTGGTTGTGCTGTTCGCCTGTTATCCGCTGCTTTTCGTCTTCAACTCACCGCCCAAACCGGCGATCTTCGCGGTCTCGGCCCTGACCGCGCAGGCCCTGTTCCTGCTGCAGCCGGTGTCGCCGGATTGTTCGCCACTGGTGCTGGCGGTGATGGTCGCGATGATCGCCGCCATCGGACCGCGGCACATCAGCCTGTTGTGGATGGCCGCCGCGATGGCCGAGCTACTGCTTTTCTTCATGCTCGGCCACCTCGACGGCATGATGCTGCTGTATCTGGTGGGCATCGTGCTGGGCTGGACGATCGGGCAGATCCTGTGGTTCCAGCGCCAGGCGCTGTACCAGGAACGCGAATACCAGACCATGCGCGCCACCCAGGCCGCCGACAACGAGCGCCGGCGCATCGCCCGCGAGGTCCATGACGTGATCGCCCACTCGCTGAGCGTGACCCTGCTGCATCTGACCGCCGCGCGCCATGCTCTGGAAACCGATCGCGATGTGGACGAGGCGATCGACGCGCTCGGTGACGCCGAACGGCTCGGCCGGCAAGCCATGGCCGATATCCGGCATACCGTCGGGCTGCTCGATCAGCGGCCCTCCACTCTCACGCCCGAACCCGGTCTCGCCGATATCGAGGATCTGGTGGCCGATTTCGTGGGCGCTGGGATGCCGGTGACCTACTCGCTCACCGGTGAGACCGGCTCGATCTCGGCCTCGACGGGGCTGGCGTTGTATCGGATCAGCCAGGAATCGCTATCGAATATCGCCAAACACGCGCCGGGATCGTATGCCTCGCTCGACATCGCCGTCACCGAGTCCGAAGCCACTGTGGACGTGCGCAATCCGCTGCCCACCGCACCCGCCCGCGCCGGACGCGGGATGGGAATCGGGGGGATGCGGCAACGCACCTCGGCCCTGGGCGGAACTCTGGCGGCGGGGCGGTCGAATGGGAACTGGCAGGTCCTGGCCCGGATTCCGCTCGGCAACGCCGAATCGTGCCGGGGAATCGACGAGAAGATCTCGTCGGTGCGCGAGGCCCTCACCTCGCTGACCCGCAGATATCAGGAGGGCATGTGACATCGGGAGCCGCCGCGGGCGCGGACACCGCCACGACGGTGCTGGTGGTCGACGATCAAGAATTGGTGCGCGGCGGTTTGCGCCGGATTCTGCGCCGCCGCGACGGATTCCTGGTCGCCGAATGTGGTGACGGGGACCAGGTGCCGGCCGCGGTGGCCGAACATCAGCCGGATGTGGTGCTGATGGATTTGCGAATGAAGCGAGTCGGCGGCATCGACGCCACTCGCCGGCTGCGCGAGCGCCCCGACTCACCGCCGGTGCTGGTGCTGACCACCTTCGACGACGACACGCTGCTGTCGGGGGCGCTGCGCGCCGGCGCGGCCGGGTTCATCCTCAAGGACTCCCCCGCCGAGGACCTGATCCGCGCCGTGCGCACGGTCGCCGGCGGCGGATCCTGGCTGGATCCGTCGGTAACCGGCCGGGTGCTCACCGCCTACCGCAGCGCGCGTCCGATTCCCGCTGACACCCGTTCGCGGATGGCCGAGCTGACCGCACGCGAGCTGGAAGTACTGCGTTTGATCGGACGTGGCAGACTCAATGCGGAGATCGCCGGCGAACTCGGAATTTCCGAGGTAACGGTAAAAAGCCACGTAGGGCATATTTTCGGCAAGCTCGGATTGCGCGATCGGGCGGCGGCTATCGTGTTCGCGTTTGACCACGGTGTGGTCGCACCCGGAGAATCGGCAATCTGAGGGGCAGGCTCCCCGGTGCAGCACCGGGCTCGGTCAACCATCTTGCCCACGAGTAGGAGGTTTCCCGGTGGAAGTGCCGAGGTCTCGGGCCGGCACCCGATTCGGCCAGTACGAGGTCCGCTCGCTGCTCGGTCGCGGCGGTATGGGCGAGGTGTACGAGGCGTTCGATACCGGGAAGGATCGCGTCGTCGCGCTGAAGGTGCTGCCCGAGCAGTACGCGCAGGATCCGTCGTATCAGGAGCGGTTCCGGCGCGAATCGCAGGCCGCGGCCGCACTGACCGAACCGCATATCGTCCCGATCCACGACTGGGGCGAGATCGACGGCGCGCTGTACATCGATATGCGCCTGGTGCGCGGGGAGAATCTGCGCACCCTGCTGCGCCGTCAGGGCCCCCTCGATTCCGAGCGCACCCTGGCGATCATCGGCCAGGTGGCTGCCGCACTGGACGCCGCACATGCCGCCGGCGTCGTACATCGCGATGTGAAACCGGCGAATATCCTGGTCACCCCGGCCGATTTCGCCTATCTGGCCGATTTCGGCATCGCCCGCAACGATGGGGATATCGCGGTCACCTCGGTGGGCACCGCGATCGGATCGTATTCGTATATGGCGCCCGAACGCTTCCAGGTCGGGCCCGCCAACGCTCGCTCGGATATCTATTCGCTCGGCTGTGTCCTGCACGAGTGCCTGACCGGATCGGTGCCATTCGCGGCCCAGAACGTGCACAACCTGATCCGGGCGCATATGTCCGAACCGCCGCCGCGGCCCAGCGCCCAGCGCTCGAGTGTGCCCGAATCGGTGGATCCGGTGATCGCGCGCGCGCTGGCCAAATCCCCCGACCAGCGTTATGCCAGTGCCGGGGAATTCGCAGAGGCGGCTCGGTCGGCTTTGACATCTCCCCGGCGTGAGCCCGCGGAGGACGTGAACGCGGGTGTTCCGGCCGACGCCACCACAACCGCGTTCTTCGGCGCCGAACTACTCGCCGACCATCCCCGCGGCGGCAAGGGCTCGGCCGCCGGCAAAGACCACGCGGAGGACGCCGAGCCCGCGACCGCGCACGCATTCGGCACACCGGCCGCCGGTGGTTCGGATACTTCCGGCAGGACGGATTCCGGCAACGCGGGTTCGGGCAAGGGCGCTGCCGCGGCACTGGGGGCGGTCGCGGGCGCCGCCGCGGTGGGTGCGGCAGCCGCATCGCACGGCGGTGATTCGCACGGGGACGGCGATGATGCGACCCCGGTCGACGAGCAGTCCAGCGCCTTCGCCGCCTCCGACTACCGTCGCCGGCCCGATCCGACCACATTCCAGCCGTTCGGGCCCACAGGGCCGACCATTGCCGCGCAGTTCCAGCCTCGGCCCGTGGCGCCGGCGACCGGCGAGTACCCGGTCGTCGCGGGTCGGGACGAGAAATCGGCCGCCGAATCCCCGGAATCGACCGATGACGAGCCGGCCGCGACCGCGCAGGCCGACCCCGACGAACCTGCCGGCCCCACCACTACCGGGACGCTGCGGATCATCCCGCCGTCGGACGAGGGCCGGCCCGACGCCTCGGGTGATCTGCCGGTGATCCGGCCCTCCGATCCGACGCGAGTGCAGCCGCACGAATTCGGGTATTCCGCTGAGGACGCCGCCGCGGCGGCCGAGCTGCCCAGCCTGCCCAAACGCAAGCCGCAGGTCCCCCCGGGTCTGCCGGACCTGCCGGCACGTCAGCCGCAGTCACCGCCCGCCCGGCCGACCACCACTCCGGCCGCGCTGATGCCCGGTTTCGCCTTGAAGAAGCCGCGTCCGCCGGCCAGTTCGATGCCTTTCCCGGCACCTGTACCGGACTCGGACCCCGCTCCCGCCGAGGATTCGGTCCAGGCCGCGACGCCGGATCCGCAGGCGTTCGTCGACGACCCGACACCCGCGGACGCCGGCGGCGATACTCAGCTGCTCGGTGTCGCCGGCGGCTCGGCGCCTGACGCCACCGAAACCGTCGACGCCGGCAACGCCACCGAGACCACACAGGTCATCGATCCGATCGGCGAACCGGCCGACTACGACGGCGAATACGGTTACGGCAGTGGCGAATACAGCTCTGCTGATTACGAAGAGTACGCCGATTACGACGGTGAGTACCCCTCCGACGAATACGACTCCGACGAATACGGTTCCGGCGAATACGATCCCGATCAGGTCCACGCCCAGGGAATCGTCGGCGAAAGCGATTCCGCGGCAAGCGGTTCCACACTGACCAAATCTCGCTCGGTGGCGGTTCCGGTGGTGCTGGGCTTCTTGGGCGCGGCCGTGCTGGTGGGCATCTGCGTGGTCGCCTGGAAGGTGCTCGGCGGTTCGCCCCCACCCGATCGTTCGGCGGCGGCGACCGGCGCTCCGGTCGCTCCGGTGTCCGCGGCTCCGACCACTTCGGCGGCGCCGTCCACCGAGACCAGCACCACCTCGGCGACAACTACCTCCGGTTCGGCGGCCGATCTGCCGGTCGGCGCCACCAAGTGTTCGCAATCGTCGTCGACGACCGGAACCGCTTTCAGTTCTGTCGCCACCGGATCCTCCGCCACGACCTGCGATTTCGCGCAGGCGGTGCGCAAAGCGTACGCACAATCCGCGCAGTCGCACGGTGTCACCGACGCCAGCTCCGCGACCAGTACCTCCGTGGTGGCGAAATCGCCGGTGACGGGCAGGTCGTACACCATGACGTGCACCGGCGCCTCCGGCCGGGTCGTCACCTGCAGCGGCGGCGACAACGCGGTGGTGTACGTCTACTGATCAGATGGCGAAATATGAAGCGGTACAACAAATTCGAATACAGATCCCGGCGGCTGATTGCGGTCGCGTCGATCGCCGGGGTACTGGTCGCGGCGGCGTGTTCGCGCATGACCGAATCGGCCGACCCGATTCAGGCCCCTCAACCGGCGGCGACCTCGTCCCCGACGGGCACCCCGAGCATGGTGGCGCTGCCCGGTTCCCTGGCCGCCGATTTCGCCGCGCTGCGGCCGAGTCTGGGCGGGCAGGCGGCGATGGCCGTGATGGCGGTCGGCGGGGCCAGTCCGGTCGTCATGGGTGATTGGTCCACGGGACCGGCCTGGTCGACGATGAAGGTTCCGCTGACCCTGGCGGTGCTGCACGGTAACGGCGACACCGCCACCGCTCAGATGTCACAGGCCATCACCGAGTCCGACAACTCGGCCGCGGACGCGCTGTGGCAGTCCCTGGGCAGCGGCGACGACGCGGCGCGGGCCGTGCAGCAAGTCCTGCGCGAGGGCGGTGACAACACAACCACGGTTCCCACCAACCGCCCGCGGGCCGATTATTCGGCGTTCGGGCAGGCCGGATGGGCGCTGGCCGACCAAATCCGGTTCACCGCCGACCTGCCCTGTCTGCGCGACGCCGATACCGTGACCTCGCTCATGGGCAAGGTGGTCTCCGGGCAGCAGTGGGGGCTGGGCCGGCTCGATTCGACCAAATACAAGGGCGGCTGGGGCCCGGATCAGAACGGCAACTATCTGGTCCGCCAGATCGGGCTGCTCAGCACCCCCGCAGGCGATGTGGCGGTAGCCCTTGCCGCCCAGTCGAATTCGGGGTCCTTCGATGCCGCCACCCGGATGCTGAACCAGATGGCGTCCCTGCTGACCAAACATCTACCCGACCTCCCGGCCGGGCGTTGTGTACAGCCGCGATAGCCGCTCACAGCGCATCCGCCGCATCGCGTAACCGAGGCTTTACCCGTCGAGCATGTCGTTAACGGGGCCGAGTCGCCGCCGCGGGTATCGGCGCGGCAAGATGGTCACATGCGCATCGGAGTCTTGACCGGAGGCGGGGACTGTCCAGGCTTGAACGCGGTCATCAGGGCCGTCGTTCGCACCGCCAACGGCCGCTACGGAGACGCGATCGTCGGCTTCCAGGACGGCTGGCGCGGACTGCTGGAAGACCGCAAGATCCGCATCCACAACGATGATCGCACCGATCGGCTGCTGACCAAGGGCGGCACCATCCTCGGCACCGCGCGCACCAATCCGGATGTCCTGCTCGAAGGCCTGGGCCGGATCAAACGCACCCTCGACGACAACGGCATCGATGCGCTGATCCCGATCGGCGGGGAGGGTACCCTGACCGCCGCCCACTGGCTCGCCGACGAAGGGGTGCCGGTGGTGGGCGTCCCCAAGACCATCGACAACGACATCGACCACACCGACACCACATTCGGCCATGACACCGCGGTCACCGTCGCCACCGACGCCATCGACCGATTGCACACCACCGCCGAATCCCATCAGCGCGTGATGCTGGTCGAGGTGATGGGCCGGCACGCGGGCTGGATCGCCATGAATTCCGGTATCGCCTCGGGGGCTCATCTGACCCTGGTGCCCGAGGTGCCCTTCGATGTGGACGAGGTCTGCACGATGATCAAACGCCGCTTCCAGCGCGGGGATTCGCATTTCATCTGTGTTGTCGCCGAGGGCGCCAAACCGGTCGAGGACGGGGCTTTCCACCTGCGCGAGGGCGGTATCGACGAATACGGGCACGAACGGTTCACCGGGGTCGCCCACCAACTCGGTGTGGAGATCGAACGCAAGATCGGCAAGGAGGTGCGCACCACCGTGCTCGGCCATGTGCAACGCGGCGGCACCCCCACTCCCTTCGACCGGATCCTTGCCACCCGTTTCGGCGTACACGCCGCCGAAGCGGTGCACAGCGGTCGCTTCGGGCAGATGGTGGCCTTGCACGGTACCGAGATCGGCCTGGTGTCCCTCGCCGAGGCGACCAAACAACTCAAACTGGTACCCACCGGCAGGCATATGGAGGCGGCGGCGTTCTTCGGGTGAACGGGCCACGCGAATGTCAGGCCGGCAGCGATTCGGCCGGGACCGCTGCCGGATCGGATTCGGCCCGGGGCGAATCGTGTTCGCGAACCCGGTCGCGGTAGCGCAGCAGCGCCCACAGCAGGACGGCCTCGGCGATAGCGGTGAAGACGGTCAGGAACTGGCTGAAATAGCTGGCGAAGACGTTGACCACGGTCAGCGACAGCACACTGGTCCAGATCCCCAGCCGCACACCGAGTTCGGGGTTACCGCGCAACCACACCACCGCTCCCGCGATACATCCGATACCGGTGACGATCTCGGCGACGGCGGCGATCGCCAGGCCGGTCAAGGATTTCCAGCCGTGTCCGGTGCCCAGATCGAGCATGTGGTCGAATTCGTGCCAGGGAGTGCGCCATCCGTACATCACCACCAGTGCCAGGCCCAGCCGCAGCACCGTCCACAGCCCGTGCAGCAGCAGCACCGCGATCAGCAGGGTGCGCACCAGGGGCAGCGGAAGCAGGCGACTTTCGGCGCGAGTGAGCAGGTCCAGGACGCGGGCGCCCAGCGTGGGCCGCTGCTCACAGGGGACGGATCGGACATAGTCCCGCAAGGCAGCGGCCAGTTCGCGGCTGTGCGGACCGAGTTGCTCGGTCCGCACCTGGTCCAGATCGCGCAGCAGCGCGGTGCGGCGGCGAGTGGTCATCCGGGCCGCGACCATATCGCCGACGTCGCCGGTCAGCGCCCCCAGCAGCAGATCCGCCGCTTCTCCCCGCCTGCTCGCCGCATAGCGGGCCGCCGCGACGACGATCAAGAAGGCCAGATAGATGATCGGCGCGGCCAGCGGGAAGAAGTAGTTGTTATCGGCGGTGATGAATTTGCCGACCTCGTCGATGAACAGGCCGAGGCCGACGCCGGCCAGGATCGCGGCCCACACGATCGCGGTGCGGCCCGACGACATCAGTTGCAGCACACACGAAATCACCAGCAGCAGACCACCGAACAGGGCGTGCGCGATATGGTAGGTATGTCCGCCGATCTTGGGATATCCCGACGCCATCAGATACAGCCGGGTGATGACCACCGTCATCCCGAAACCGATCGCCATCAGGGTGACCAAACGCCCCGCGTCCGGCCGCCACTGCATCTTCATCCGTGCGCCGCTCATGCGATACACCTTGGCATATCCGGCCGCCGTTCGACGGATATCCGGCCAGGTCAGGAGAAGAAAAGGAGCGCGCCGACGGCGAGCACCAAGATCAATAGGACAATCGCGGCGGCGACGAACCAGCCGACGGCCCCCGCACGCTTCGGTGCTCCGTGCCCACCGGGGACATTCCCCGGGAACACGGGAGCGGGAGCCTGCCGGTATGGCTGCGCCGCACCGGCATTCGGCAATCCCGAGGGAGCGGGGAAACCACCGGGCGCCAGGACCGCGCGTGGATGTCCGCCACCGGCTGCCGGGTGCGGTCCCGCCGGCGGCGCCGCGCCCACCTGCGGGGCGGCGACCCGATA
>JAFMQT010000188.1 GCA_017354515.1 Nocardia sp.
CCCCATCGGGGCCAGTACCCGCACCACCTGCTCGGCGGTCCATTCGTCCAGATCGCCCAGTACCAGACTGCGCCACGGTGTGAAGATGATCGGATGTTCCACGGCGGCAAGGAATTCCGCGGTCCGGGCGGGCAGTGATCCGAGTGGGACCGCGGCCCCCAGCGCGATCCGGTCATCGGCCTGGGGCAACCATCCGATCGGAATGTGGTGGCGGGGTTCGAGGGGCCGGGGCCGCGCGCTCACCTGGAGTCCCAAGCCGGCGACGACCCGATCGGCTCCGGACGGCACCTCCCGCAACCGCCAGAACGCACCGCGAATTCGCTGAAAACCGTGCGCGGCGGCGAGCATGGTCGCCACAGCGTCCGCGCCGCTGATCCGTACTCCGGAGTCGAGACCCGCCAGTACGAGTGCGTAGCGGCCGGTGTCGGTGGCGTGCACGCCGATATCCCCGCCCAGGCCGCTGATATCGCCGCGCCCGTCGTCGAGGGTGAACAGCACCCGCCCGGGAAGTGCGGCCAACTCGGGGGCCCGCCGCAGGCCGGCGTCCAGATCCGCGGCGAGCGGATGAACAGCGCCGAATCCGCCCACCCGCCCCGACAGCGGCGAAGCCACGATATTGCGCACCCGCTCATGGGAGGCCGCCGGCAGCAGATCCACCGCCGCCAGCCGTTGGGCGAGTTCGGCGGCCTCGTGCATCTGCCGCAACTGCACATTTCCCCGGGAGGTCAGCTGGATCGAGCCATTACCCAGTTCGGCGGCGGCCAAGGCCAGCGCGCGCAGCTGATCGGGTGTGATCTGCCCGCCCGGCAGCCGCACCCGCGCCAGCGGCCCGTCGGCCGCCGGATGCAGGCGCAGCACACCGGGGCAGGAATCGGGGGCGGATCGGCTCATGATCCGCCCAGCCTAGGACATCGCGGCGGCCCGGCCTCGGACCGCGTGGCTCAGTGCCTGGGCCAGGTACCACCTGGATGGGTCGCCGCCCATTTGTCCGACAGCAGATTCGGCGCGGCGTGGTGGGCGACGTGATCGCGGTGCACGGTCACGCTGAACAGGCTCAGCCCGCCGACGAACGCGAGCGCACAGATGATGCCCGCGGTGACCGCCAGACCGTGATGTCCGCTCCCGGCGGCGGTCAGCGTCATGGCCAGGCTGGCGAAGCCGATCAGCGCGCAGAAATATGCGGTCCAGGCAGCGAAACGATTGAGCCGCACCCACTTCGGGATCTCGGCCATAAGATCACCGTCCCTTCCGGGCGATCCGGCAGCCGATCGTCGGGCGCTGCCGGAGAGGTAACTGTAGGACGACGGGCGGTGCCTCAGTGACGGTCGAGGCGATCGCGCCCCGTGGATTCCAGCAATGCCAATCCGAGGATGGATACCGCGGCACAGGCGCCGGCGGTGGCCAGCAACATCCCGCTGTGGCCGTCGGCGGCGGCCAACATAGCCATGATCAGCAACGCAGCGGCTACCGCGATGGACATCACTGCTGACCAGGCCGCGACCATCCTGCGCCGGGCCCTTCCTCGAGAGTTCGGCATATACATAGCTTACGATCCGCCCTCCGGCGGAAAAGTCGGTTTGTCCTGATGGCCACCACATTGCGGCGCAACGGTTACAGGACCGAGACCTGCGTCCGCGTGCGGGCCTGCGGCGGGGCCACGGACGAGTGCGCGATAGCATCGCCCGACCAGCCGAGGATGAGGAAACCGGTGTGATTCCGGTGCGGTCGCGCCACTGTGACAGCCAGACCCTCGTCGCCCGGCTCGAAATCCGTTATGGGCGCGTCACCCGAGGGAGAACCTGTGATCCTGCTGCTGTCCACCTCCGACACCGATCTGCTGTCCGCCCGCGCCAGCGGCGCGCAGTACCGGCTCGCGAACCCGTCCCGGCTGCTCATCGACGACCTGCCGGCCCTGCTCGATGGGACGGATCTGGTGCTGGTGCGGATCCTGGGCGGCCGCCGGGCCTGGGAGGAAGGCCTGGCGGCGGTGCGCGCCGGGGGAGTGCCGGTGATCGCGGTCGGCGGTGAGATGGCCCCCGACGCCGAACTGATGGAATGTTCCAGCGTGCCGGTCGGTGTGGCCGCCGACGCGCACAACTACCTGGCCGCGGGCGGCCCGGAGAATCTGCGCCAGCTGCACAATTTCCTCTGCGATACGGTGTTGCTGACCGGCCGCGGTTTCGACCCGCCCGTGCAGCTGCCGTCCTGGGGGGAGCTCGAGCGTGACCGGCATCCGTTGGCGGGCAGCGACTCCCGCCTCGGTGAGACCGCACCGACCGTCGCGGTGCTGTACTACCGCGCCCAGCATCTGGCCGGTAACACCGCGTATGTGGAGGCGCTGTGCCGGGCGCTCGAGCGGGCCGGCGCCCGCCCCCTGCCGTTGTATTGCGCCTCGCTGCGCAACGCCGAATCCGAACTGCTGCAAGCCCTTCGAGGCGCGGATGCGCTCGTGGTCACGGTGCTCGCGGCGGGCGGAACGAAACCGGCCACCGCCACGGCCGGTGGCGACGACGAGGCCTGGGATATCGGCGCACTGGCGGATCTGGATGTGCCGATCCTGCAGGGCCTGTGCCTGACCGGTGGCCGCGCCCAATGGGAGGACAATGATGATGGCCTTTCACCCCTGGATGTCGCGACACAGGTCGCGGTGCCCGAATTCGACGGCCGCATCATCACGGTTCCGTTCTCGTTCAAGGAGTTCGACGCCGACGGGCTGTCGGCGTATGTCCCCGATCCCGAACGTGCGGCCCGGGTCGCGGGCATCGCGGTGCGGCACGCGCGGCTGCGGCGGCTGCCGGTGTCTCGCCGCCGGATAGCGCTCATGCTGTCGGCGTATCCGACCAAACACGCCCGCATCGGCAATGCCGTCGGGTTGGACACTCCCGCCAGCGCCATCCGGTTGCTCACCGAAATGAGCAGCGCCGGTTATGATCTCGGCGATACGGCGGAGATTCCTGGGCTCGGCGATCGCGACGGCGACGCGCTCATCCACGCCCTGATCGCGGCCGGCGGTCAGGATCAGGACTGGCTCAGCGCGCAGCAGCTGGAGGGCAATCCGATTCGGATCGGTGCTCGCCAGTACGCGGCGTGGTTCGACACCCTTCCCGAACGGCTGCGCACGGCCGTGGTCGAGGCGTGGGGACCGCCGCCGGGGGAGTTGTTCGTCGACCGCTCCGCCGATCCGGACGGTGAGATCGTCATCGCCGCACTGCGATTCGGCAATCTGGTACTGCTGGTGCAGCCACCGCGCGGGTTCGGAGAGAACCCGGTGGCGATCTACCACGATCCGGATCTGCCACCCAGCCACCACTACCTGGCGGTCTACCGCTGGCTGGCCGCCCCGGCCGAGGAGGGCGGTTTCGGCGCGGATGCCATGGTCCACCTGGGCAAACACGGCAACCTGGAATGGCTGCCCGGCAAGACACTGGGCATGTCGGCTGCCTGCGCCACCGACGCCGCGATCGGCGACCTGCCCCTGATCTACCCGTTCCTGGTCAACGACCCCGGTGAGGGCACCCAGGCCAAACGCCGTGCGCACGCCACCCTCGTCGATCACCTGATCCCCCCGATGGCGCGTGCGGAAACCTACGGCGACATCTCCCGCCTGGAGCAGCTGCTGGACGAACACGCCAACATCTCGGCCCTGGACCCGGCGAAACTGCCCGCCATCCGGCAGCAGATCTGGACGCTGATGCGGGCCGCGAAGATGGACCACGACCTGGGCCTGGACGAGCGCCCGGACGAGGAGTCCTTCGACGATATGCTGCTGCACGTCGACGGCTGGCTGTGTGAGATCAAGGATGTGCAGATTCGCGACGGCCTGCACATCCTCGGCAGCGCGCCGGTCGGCGAGGGCGAACTGGATCTGGTGCTGGCCATGCTGCGCGCGCGCCAGCTGTGGGGTGGTGAGCAGGCCGTTCCCGGACTGCGGGAGGCGTTGGGGCTCAGTGAATCCGGGGACGAATCGCGCGAACGTGTCGATGCCGTGGAAGACCGGGCGCGGCGGTTGCTGGCCGGATTGCAGTCCGCCGGATGGGATCCGGGCGCGGTCGATGCTCTGGTGGCGCGAACCGAACCTCAGGCGCCGCCGGTGCTGGCCGATGTGTTGCGTTTCGCCGCAACCGAAGTGGTGCCCCGGCTGCGCGCGACCGGTGTCGAGATCGAGCGTGTCCTGCACGCCCTGGACGGCGGTTTCATCCCGGCCGGGCCGAGCGGCTCACCACTGCGCGGGCTGATCAATGTGCTGCCGACCGGCCGCAATTTCTATTCGGTGGACCCCAAGGCGGTGCCTTCGCGACTGGCGTGGGAGACCGGACAGGCCATGGCCGATTCGCTGCTGGACCGGTATCGGGCCGACCACGGCGACTATCCGCGGTCGGTGGGGCTGTCGGTCTGGGGCACCTCGGCGATGCGCACCGCCGGCGACGATATCGCCGAGGTCTTCGCCCTGCTCGGGGTGCGGCCGGTGTGGGATGAGGCCAGCCGCCGCGTCACCCGCCTCGAGGTGATCGATCCCGAGGAGCTGGGCCGCCCGCGCATTGATGTCACCGTGCGCATCTCCGGCTTCTTCCGGGACGCCTTCCCGCATGTGCTCGCGCTGCTCGACGACGCGGTGCGGATGGTCGCCGAACTCGACGAGCCCGTCGAATCCAATTACGTTCGCGCGCACACCGATGCCGATCTCGCCGAGCACGGCGATCACCGCCGCGCCACCACCCGCGTCTTCGGTTCCAAACCGGGAACCTACGGCGCGGGTCTGCTGCAGCTGATCGACTCCAAGAGCTGGCGCACCGACGAAGATCTCGCGCAGGTGTACACGACCTGGGGCGGATACGCCTACGGGCGGGGCCTCGACGGAGCTCCCGCGGCCGCGGACATGCGCGCGGCGTACCGGCGAATCACGGTCGCGGCCAAGAACACCGACACCCGCGAACACGATATCGCCGACTCCGACGACTACTTCCAGTATCACGGCGGCATGGTCGCCGCGGTCCGCGCGCTGACCGGCACCAATCCCGAGGCCTATATCGGTGACAGCACCCGCCCCGATTCGGTGCGCACCCGCACCCTGTCCGAGGAGACCACGCGGGTGTTCCGCTCCCGGGTGGTCAATCCGCGCTGGCTCGAGGCGATGCGCCGGCACGGTTACAAGGGCGCGTTCGAGATGGCCGCCACGGTCGACTACCTGTTCGGCTACGACGCCACCACCAATGTGGTCGCCGACTGGATGTACGAGAAGCTCTCGGAGAGTTACGTATTCGACGAGGTGAACCGCAAGTTCATGACCGAGTCCAATCCGTGGGCGCTGCACGGTATCGCCGAACGCCTGCTCGAGGCCGCCGAACGCAACCTGTGGGAGGCGCCGGAAACGCGGACCCTGGACCGGTTGCGGCAGGTGTATCTGGAAACCGAGGGCGAACTCGAATAGCGGACCGTACGCCGAGGTGAAGATCCCTCGCCATGTCCGCCAGTGGCATAGCATCACGCTATGGTCTGGAATGAACTCGCGCAGGAGAAGTACCTTCTGCTCACAACTTTCAAGAAGGACGGTGTGGCGGTGGCCACACCCGTGTGGGTGGTGCCCGACGGCGAGCGGATCCTGGTGTGGACCGACGCGAAGTCGTGGAAGGTCAAGCGCCTGCGCCGCAATCCGACCGTCACCCTCCGCGCCTGCGATCGACGCGGTCACCCGACCGGCGAGCAGGTGTGTGACGGAACCGGCCGGGTACTCGATGCCGCCGGGACCGAGCGCGTGCGCGATCTGATCACCGGGAAGTACGGTGTGATCGGCACACTTGTGGTGCGAGGACACAAACTGTTCCTGGGTGCGGAAAAATCGATCGGGCTGGCGATCACCCCTGGCCACGAACCTGCATAAGCCACCTCCCCATACCGGCCGGCGACCGCAGCGGCTCGAGGTGGAAGGGCCGGGTCCCGATGGCAGGACTACAGACTTCCGGGCCGCCGCACCTGCGACCTGAGTTTGGTGAGCGCCCGGTGCTGGGTCACGCGCACGGCTCCGGCCGTCCCGCCCACGGCGGCGGCGGTTTCCTCGGCGGACAAGCCCAAGATCAGACGCAGCACCAGGATCTCTCGGTGTTTGTCCGGGAGCGTCGCGAGCAGACTGTCCATCTGCCGGTTGGCCTCGGATTCGAGCGCCCGCTGTTCCGGGCCCCCGTCGGTGGACGCGACATCGGGTACCTGCGCCATTGGATCCACTCTCTGACGGGAGAAATCACGGTGCGCGTCGGCGACCTTGTGGGAGGCGACCCGGAGTACGAATGCCATGAACGGCCGGCCGCGATCCTGATATCGCGGCAGGGACGTCATCACCGCGAAGCAGACGTCCTGCGCGACGTCGTCCGCGCAGATCCGCCCACGGTGTCCGGGGTTGATCCGGGCCCGGCAGTAACGAACCACCGGCGGGAGAATGAGCGTCATGATGGTCGCCACGGCGGACCGGTCGCCGGCAACGGCGGCGGCGACCGCGAGGTCGAGTTCGAGTTCGTCGGGTGACTTGACCGCGACGGGTGCTCTGGTGGTCACAGTATCCCCCTCGTACGCAGCGGATACGCAATTTTATGGACCGCCGGCCACCGGCCGGTATCGGCCGTTCACAGGACAAGGAGCCGGATCAGGACCGCAGGTGATCGTGCAGGGTGCGGGCGGCGCGCAGGAAGGCGGCCCGGTCGGTCTCGGGAAGTATCGCCAGCAGCGACCGCTCGCCGGCCTGGATCTCGGACTGGATGGCCGTACGGAGCCTGCGTCCTGCGGCCGTGATCGCCAGGATCCGAACGCGGCGGTCCTCGGGTGCGGGCGTACGGGTGATCAGTCCGCGCTCCTGCAGTCGGTCCAGGACGCCGATGATGCGGGTCTTGTCCGCGTTGATCGACTCGGCCAGTGCGGCTTGGGATCTCGTCGGTGATCCATCCAGCGCACCGAGCACGATATAGCCCCACATGGAAATGTCGTGAGCCTCCAGGATGGGTAGTTCGGCGGCGATGAGCGAGCGCACCAGCGGCTGCAGCATCGCGGCGAGGTCGGGGCGATCGGTCATCCGGATACCGTACCCCTGGCAATATGATATGCAGACGCATACGATAGGCGTATGTATATGATAGGCGTATGCATACTAATATTGTGGAATTCGATGCCACCGCCGTTCGCGCCAGTGCCGACCTGGTGGCCGGGGCCGGCCCGGCGGACTGGTCCCGCCCTACCCCGTGTGCCGGTTGGACGCTGCGAGATCTGGTCGCGCACATGGCAACTCAGCACTACGGTTTCGCCGCGGCCGTACACGGAGACGGCGCACTGTCGCGGTGGAAACTTCGCTCGCTCGGCGAGCACCCGATCACCGCGTATCGGGAATCGGCCGATGTCGTCCTAGCCGCCTTCGCCGCAGAGGACGTACTCACCCGCCGGTTCCCGCTCCCGGAGTTCGGCGACCACGACCCGTTTCCCGCCCCGCTGGCGATCAGCTTCCACTTCATCGACTACGTCGTGCACTCGTGGGACGTCGCCACAGCCCTCGGCCGCACTGTCGAGTTCGCCCCGGACGTCCTCACCGCGGCACTGGAGGTCGCCCGGCTGGTACCGACCGGCCAGGCCCGCACCGGCCCGGGCGCCGCCTTCGCCCCGGAAGTTCCGTACGCGGGCGAGAACACACTCGACCGCATCGCCGCACTGCTCGGCCGGAACCCGGCCGAGCGGATCCACCGGTGAGGCAGCCTGGCTACTCGGCCGCGGTGATCTCGATGCCGACGGTGCCCGTGCGACCCCGTCGCAGCAGACTGCCCATGATGGTCAGCCGGCCCATCACCCCGTACTTGCGTTTGATCAGATCCCGGGCGCGCGAGCTGCCCTGCTCGTCGAGCACCACACCGGTCCCACGGATCACCGCGCCGCGTGGTTTCCCCGAGACCGAACACGGCTGCAGGGTGAGCTCCCGATTGCGCCGCAGCCGCTTGACCTTCCAGCTGTCGGTCACCGTCCACACGTACAGCTTTCCGCCGTCGAGTGCCGCCCACACCGGCGTCCCCACGCCGGTTCCGTTGGCGCGGAAGGTGGTCAGCAGAACGTAATTCGCGGTGCCCACCGGCCCGAAAGGATTGTCCACGGCGCTCAGCGTAATCTGCGGCGAAGGCGTCTTCATCTCGGCGGAGT
>JAFMQT010000025.1:0-1416 GCA_017354515.1 Nocardia sp.
GTATCGCACCGGTGATCTGGTGAAGTGGAATGCCGCCGGTGAGGTCGAGTACGTGGGCCGCAGTGACTTCCAGGTGAAGTTGCGCGGTCAGCGGATCGAGCTGGGCGAGATCGAGGCCGCGCTGCTGGCGCAGGCGGGTGTGGCGCAGTCGGTGGTGGTGCTGCATCAGGGCCGGGCCGGTGAGCAACTGGTCGGTTATGTGGTGCCCGAGCCGGGTGTGGAGCTGTCGCCGGTAGCGGTGAAATCCGCGGTGGGACTGTCACTTCCGTCGTATATGGTGCCGTCCGCGGTGATGGTGCTGGAGGAGTTCCCGCTGAACGCCTCGGGCAAGCTCGACCGTCGAGCCCTGCCGGAACCGACCTTCGAGGCGAAGAGTTTCCGAGCCCCCGGCACCGAACTGCAGCGACTGGTCGCCACCGTGTTCGCCGATGTGACCGGCGTCGATCGAGTCGGCCTGGACGACGACTTCTTCGGCCTGGGCGGTAATTCGCTGCTGGCCACCCAGGCCGTGACCCGGCTGCGGGGCGAGACCGGTATCGAACTGAACGTCGCCTCCTTCTTCACCGACGCCACCGTCGAGGGGATCGCCGAAAAGCTCACGGCGCCTTCCGATGTGGATCGGCAGACCGCGGGCGCGGCCTCGATCAACCCGGCCGCGGCCGCGGCCATGGCGGTGAGACTGCCGATTCGCGGTAAGGGTTCTCGCACGCCGCTGTTCTGCATCCACCCGATGGCCGGTATCGCCTGGGTCTACGCGGGCCTGATCCAGCATCTGCCCGCCGATCAACCGCTGATCGGTATCCAGTCGCCGGTGCTGCTCGAGGACGGCTACCTACCGGAATCGTTGCAGGACCTGATATCCCGCTATGTGGACGAGATTCGCAGCACGCAGCCGGAGGGGCCCTATCACCTGCTGGGCTGGTCGCTGGGCGGCACCCTGGCGCACGGTGTCGCGACCGCACTGCAGGCCGACGGGCAGCAGGTGGCGACCCTGGCCATCATGGACGCCTATCCGCACCCCGAGGTCGATGTCCGCCAGGACGTTCGGGAGGCTTTCCACGAGCTCGGGATCGGGGCCGAGGAGATCGCCGACGGCGACGACATCTACGACATCAGCGATACCGCACTGGCGGCGCTGGTCTCGGTGATGCCGGACGAACTGGGCTTCACCGCACCGGATATGCGCCGGATCTACCAGGGTGCGGTGCGGTCGGTGGAACTGTCCGGCGACTACCGGCCGGAGGTATTCCACGGCACCGTCGACTTCTTCCGTGCCGAGCAGAACGAGAATCCGCGCCCGGCCGCCGATTGGCAGCCGTACGTGTCCGGAGAGCTGGCCCTGCACCCGGTGCAGACCCGGCACGAGCTGATGACCACCCCGCCCGTACTGGCCGAGATCGGCCCGGTCGTGGGGGG
>JAFMQT010000025.1:1426-18999 GCA_017354515.1 Nocardia sp.
CGGGCCGGCGCCGGTGCGGCCGCTGGAGTTCGCCGGTGCGCCGCACGACCCCGACGGGACCGAGGCCGCGGAGGGCGAACATTCCGAATTCGATCCGGCTACAATGCAATTCGTCGTCGATCCGGATGGCAGCGGATGGCAGCCGCTGGGCGCCGACCGGCCACCGGTTCGTGAGCGTCCCACCGACCCGATCACCGAAATGGACGGCCCGGACCGTGGATTCGCGGCCCAAGCCCCCACGGTGCTGCCGCTGACACCGGGAGCGCTGCGGCTGCTGAACAAACGAGCCGACGGCATCGAGGTCCGAGCGATCAGTCTCGACCTCGTCGAGGGGTGCGCGGTACCGACCGTGCGGGCCGCGGTCGAGGCTCTGCTGCAACGGCATCCGATGTTGTGGGCCCGGCTGCACCGCAGCGACGAGGGCGTGCGGTTCGAGATCCCCGCACCGGCCGACCGGATCGATCACGGCTGGTGGCATCACGTCTCCGATGACTCCTCCGATCGCGCGGTCGGGGTCGCCGCGGCGGAACTGGATCCCGAGACCGGGCGCAACATCCGCTTCGTCCTCACCGACGAGAGCACTCCGGAGGATCCGGAATCGCTGCTGACACTGGTGATCGTCGCCAACGGGCTGGTGGTGGACGACGAATCGTGGCGCGTCATCATCGACGAGGTGAGCCGAGCCTGTTCGAACTCTGGGCACGAACTGGCCGACACGGTCGATCCGACCGGTCTGTCCCGGCTGCTCGCCGACCGCGCGATCGCCGCCGAGACCACCGATCAGCTGTCCTGGTGGAATCGCGCGCTGCCCCCGGCCGATCCGGAGCAGCCGGACCATCCCTCCGGGCGGGGCCGGGTCACGGTGTCGCTGACCGCCGAGGGTTCGGCCGCCCTGGCCACCGTGGCCCGGCGTTACTACGCCACCGTCGACGAGGTTCTGGTCGCCGGCCTGGCCACCGTGCTGCTGCCCGAGGAGGGGGCCGACCTGGCCATCGCCCTCGGTCCGGTACTGCGGCTGTCGGTGGATGCCCGCGGTCTGGATCCCGCGGTCGGAAAGGGTGTGGTGGGTGCGTTCACCACCAGCTATCCGGTCCGGCTCGGTCTGCGTCAGGTGGATATCGAGGAGGTGTTCGTCGGCGGCCGATCGGCGGGGACGGTGATCGAGCAGATCCACCGGCAGTTGCGGGCGGTGCCCGCGCACGGCGTCGATCTGGGCCTGCTGCGCCATCGCGATCCCGACGCGGCGGCCGCGGTGGCCGCGCTGGCCTCGGGGCGGGTCGGCTTCCGCTATCGTGATCTGCGCCCGGCCGCGGTCTTCCCGGAGGCCGCCGAGGCCGATCTGCTGCTCGATGTCACGGTGGAGGCCACCGACGACGGATTGACAGCGCGGTTCGACTTCGCGCCGGTGCTGGCGCTCGAGGACGTGCGGGCACTGGTGGAGAAATGGATCCGGGTGCTGGGCGGATTCGCCGAGCACGGCGCGACCGGCGGTGTACGCGGTGCGGGAGCACATGATCCGGCATGATGTGCTGGTCGCCCGAGACCTCGAAGACGTTGACCTGTAAACCGAAGAGATAGCAAAGGTGTGAACATTGATTCGTCGTCAATTCCGGCGCGGTGGTCTGCGGACCGCTGCCGTCTTTGCGGCCACGGCCGTCCTCGCGGGCGTGGTGGTCGGCGCCGGCGCGAATACCGCTGCGGCGGATGACCCGATCATCGCCAAGAAGACGCTGCTGGCCGACCCGAAGTCGCCCGACGGATCGAATATCGAGAAGGCGACCTACCGGGACAACCGCAGCATCCGGCTCTATGTTCACTCCACCGCCATGAACAACACCTTCCCGGTCGATGTGCAGCGTCCGGCCGACGCGTCCACACCGCGTCCGACGCTGTACCTGCTCAACGGCGCCGGCGGCGGCCAGGACGATGCCTCCTGGCAGAAGAAGACCGATATCGTCAACGGATTCCTCGGCGACAAGAACGTCAACGTGGTGCAGCCGATCGGCGGTAAGTGGAGCTACTACACAGACTGGAAGCAGGACGATCCGGTCCTGGGCCGCAACAAGTGGAAGACCTTCTTCACCGAGGAACTGCCCCCGCTGATCAACGGCGCGCTGGGCACCAACGGTGTGAATGCTATTGCGGGCCTGTCGACTTCGGGCACCTCGGTGCTGAATCTGGCGATCACCAAGCCGGGGCTGTACAAGTCGGCGGCCGCCTACTCCGGATGTGCCCAGACCTCCGATCCGGCCGGACAGGAGGCGGTCAAGCTGACCGTCAACACCTGGGGCGGCGGCGATGTGCGCAATATGTACGGCGACGACAAGGACCCGATGTGGGCCGCCAACGACCCGTACGTTCACGCCGACAAACTGCGCGGAACCAGCCTCTACATCTCCTCCGGTAACGGCCTGCCCGGTCAGTGGGACGGTATGGACGGCCCCTACACCCTGCCCGGCCCCTACGGCCTGGCCAATCAGCTCGTCATCGGTGGCGTGATCGAGTCGGCCACCAACTACTGCAGCCACAACATGCAGACGAAGCTGAACTCCCTGGGGATTCCGGCCACCTACAACTTCCGTAGCACGGGCACCCACTCGTGGGGTTACTGGCACGACGACTTCATCAACTCGTGGCCGGTGCTGGCTCACGGCCTCGGTATCTGACCCCGGAGCGATCGGCGCCCGGGGACCGGCTGCGGTCGGTCCCGGGGTTGCTGGGCCCGGCGTTCGTCGCGGCGATCGCCTATGTCGACCCGGGCAATGTGGCCTCCAATATCAGCGCCGGGGCGCAGTACCGCTATCTGTTGGTGTGGGTGGTCGTACTGGCCAATGTGATGGCCGGACTCGTGCAGTACCTCTCGGCGAAACTGGGCGTGGTCACCGGTAGTTCGCTGCCGGAGGTGGTGCGCGACCGGTCCGGCCGGGGGAGCCGGCTGGCCTACTGGGCGCAGGCCGAATTGACGGCCATGGCAACCGATCTCGCCGAGATCGTGGGTGGGGCGATCGCCCTGCAGCTGTTGTTCGGGCTGCCGCTGGTCGTTGGCGGGGTGATCACCGGGGTGGTATCGCTGGCGCTGCTGTCGGTGCAGAACCGCGGCGGTCAGCGCCCGTTCGAGCGCGTCATCGTCGGCCTGCTCGCGGTGATCGCGATAGGTTTCGTGGCCGGTGTGGTGTTCGCGCCGCCCGATCCGGCGCGGGCGGCCGCGGGTCTGCTGCCGCGATTCGACGGAGCCCACAGCGTACTGCTGGCGGCAGCGATGATCGGCGCGACGGTGATGCCACATGCCATCTACCTGCATTCGGGATTGACCCGGGATCGGCACGGCCGCACCGAGCCGGGTGCACCGCGCGTTCGCCTGCTGCGTGCGACCCGGATCGATGTGACCGTCGCGATGTGCATCGCCGGTGCGGTGAATCTGTCCATGCTGCTGATGGCCGCGGCGGCGCTGGGCGGCCGCGGCGATATCGATTCCCTCCAAGCCGCGCACGCGGGCGTACAGGACGCACTCGGTGACTGGGCGGCACTGCTGTTGGCGGTCGGCCTGCTGGCCTCGGGCCTGGCCTCCACCTCGGTCGGCGCGTACGCGGGCGCGATGATCATGGAGGGACTGCTCGGCCGTACGATCCCGCTGCTGATCCGCCGGATGGTGACCCTGATCCCGGCGCTGGCGATTCTCGCCGCCGGAGTGGATCCCACCCGGGCGCTGATCATTTCGCAGGTGGTGCTGTCGTTCGGTATTCCGTTCGCCTTGATCCCACTGGTGCGCTTCAGCGCGGATCGCACTCTGATGGGCGCCGATGTCAATCGCCTGGCGACCACAGCGGCAGCGGCGAGCATCGCGGTGGTGATCACCGCTCTGAATCTGCTGCTGATCTACCTGACGGTCACCGGCCACTGAGATCGCTACTCCGGCCCCGTCCGAGCCGATCCGTTCGCCGATCCAGCCTCGGGCGCCGGTTCCGGTTCGTGACCGTGCGTTGGCGACCGCTCCGGGAGTTATATGGTCCAACCGACAGGTTTGGTTTGAGACGTCCGCGCGGGAGGGCCGGTGTGGTACTTGGTCGATGTCGCGGATACCGCTCGGCCGGTCCGGTATGTGGCTTCCGAGGGTAAGGTCGGCGAACGTCGGCTCCATCGCGCGATTCGCCCCAATTCTCTTGCCGTGGCGGCACAGTCGATGATCGAACAGTGCGCCGCCACCGGTGAACTCGGCTCCAGTGAGCTGCTGGTGCGCGGTGTGCGGTACGTGGTGCTGACGGTTCCGGTGGCCGGGCCCGGCGAGGAGGTCCTGGCGGTCCAGATGTGGGTGGGTGAGGCCGGAATCGCGCCGCCGCCCCCGCCGGATGTGGACGCTTTCGTCTGGGACGGTCCGCGGTGGGTGGTGTTCAGCAGCGGACGCGGCGGAACTGTGCTGCCGGTCGGCCACGACGTCCTGCACGGCGCCTGGCTGATGAGCCGGATCATCGAGTGTGAGGGTCGTGATCGCCTGATGACGGCCGCGCTGGACCCCGAGCCCGGGGTGCGCTGGTCCGGGGCGATGGAGGTGCTGACTGTCGACGGCGCCCGCACCGCACGGGTTTTCGGCTGGTTCCGCTATCACCGGGACGGGGCGCTGTGCGGCTTACTGCTGCGGGTGCAGTCCGATCGGGAACCCGGAATCGTCCTGCCGACCTACCATCACGATGCCGCGGCCGCCCTGCTCGGTGGCACCACCGCGCTGGTCGATACGCAGCGGATGCGGCTGGTGGATTGGCTGACACCGCCGATCAGCGGGATCGCCTGGCTGCATCACCCATCCTCCGCGCCGGAACCGGATTCGATCGGCGACCTCGAATTCGAGCTGGGCGCAAGCCATCCGATCCATCCCGAGGATCGCGAACGCTATCTGGGACTGCTGCTCGAGCTCGCGGCCGGCCGCACCGACGAGGCGCGCGCCACCGTGCGATTACTGGCCGTGACCGGACACTGGCAGCCGGTCGACCTGTATTGCGTCCGGCTGCCGCGCGCCTCCCCGCGATTCGTGACCGTGCTGATCCGCCTGGTCGGTGATCCGGCGCGGTGAGTCAGATCCCGGTCTCCGCGGCCCGGCGATATCCGCGGATCGCCGGATAGCCGAAGATCAGGATCATCGCCGCCACCCAGGCAATGGTCTTGTACAGCGGCACCGCGACCGGGCCGTGCCAGCACAGTCCGCGCATGGTGTCGATGGCAGTGCTCATCGGCTGGTTCTCCACCACCGTCCGCAACCATGCCGGATAGGCGCCGACCGGCACGAAACCGGTGTTGAAGAACATCAGCAGGGTGTTGACGATACTGATCACGCTGATCAGCACGATGCCCTCCGATACCGTGGCCAGCGCGGTGACCAGCACTGCGAATCCCACGCCGAACAGCAGCGGAATCGCGATGACCCCGAGTGCGGCCAGGGCCCCGTTCGAGAACCGGAATCCGATACACACCCCGACCACGATCACGAACAGCGTGGAGAACAGCACCCGGACCGCCTCGGCCATCAGCCGGCCGGTCAGACCGGCGGCCCGGTGGGTGGGCATGGTCCAGAATCGGCCCAGCAGCCCGGTCGCCTTCTCGGTTTTGAAACCGAGCGCACTGACCATCGATCCGGACATCGCCGCGACCAGGGTGATCATCGGAACGGTGCCGTACACGCTGGGCATCCCGGTCGCCGCGGTGACCGAATCACCCAGGACGACGCGGAGCATCAGCAGCGTCAGGGCCGGGTAGATGATCGACTGCACGGTGGTGGAGGTGTCGCGCGCCCACGCGGTCAGCAGCCGTTTGCACTGAATCACGCTGTGCCGCAGCCACGTCGACAGCGCGGTCTCGGCCGGGGCATCGACGACCGGTAGCGGCTCGGTGACGCCCCGGCGTCCCTCGGTGTTCTCGGCGGTGGTCGTCATGATCGCCTCGCATTCGCCCATACGGCCAGCGGGACGAACGTCACCACCAGGCCCGCCAGCCACACCAGGGGCACCCACAGCACATGGGCGCTCACCCCGTCCTGCGCCATATCCCGCATGGCGAAGGAGAACTGGGAGATCGGCTGGTTGCGCACGAACGGCCGGATCCAGCTCGGGAAGCCGCTTTCCGGCGCGAAGCCACAGGACAGCATGCCCAGGACCAGGGTCGGCAGAGTCAGCGCCTGGGTCAGTGATTCGGGATTCTTCACCAGCGAGCCCAGCGCGTCGGCGCCGATCGCGAGTACCGTTCCGACCGCGAGCGAGAACGCGCAGAACAGCACGGCCTGACCGAATCCGGCGCTGAATCGGAATCCGATCAGGTAACCGAAGGCCACCGAGGCGACCAGCGCTGTGACCGAGCGCACCAACCCGGCGCTGATCCGCGAGGCCAGTGGGGTCAGCGGTCCGATCGGCATGGTCTTGAGGCGGTCGTGCAGTCCGGTCATACCCTCGAACGCGGCCAGCTGGGCGTTGGACATCATGGTGAACGACATCGCCTGCAGCACCACGATCGGCATAACGAACTGGGCGTAGTGCACCCCGCGCTGCTGCATCACATAGCGCAGCGGCAGGTAGTACCCCAGGGTGATCACCAGCGGTGTGACCACCGCGACGACCAGCTCACCCTTGGTCACCATGGTGCGCACGATCCGGCCGGTCAGGGCCCGCCACTGCGCGAAACCGGAGATCCGGGCCGTGGCAAGCTGCCCGAACAGCTGGGTTCCGGCGGTCACCGCGGTCCGCCGGAATGTCCGGTGATGGAAAGGAATACGTCGTCGAGGGAGGGCCTGCGCAGGGCGATATCGGCGAGGGCGACCCCCGCGGCGTCCAGTCGGCGCACCGCCTCGGTCAGAGTGCTCGGGCCCTCGGGTGCGGGGATCGAGATCGTGTTCTCGAACTTGGCGCGCAGCGATGTCGGTACGAGATCTCCGAGGGCGGTGATGGCGGCCGGGACCTCGCCCGGATCCAGCGGCACCACCTCGCAGTAGCTGCCGCCGGTCTTGGCCTTGAGTTCGTCGGCGGTGCCCTCGGCGATCACCGTGCCCTGGTCGATCACGATGATGTTGTCGCTCAGGACATCGGCCTCCTCGAGGTACTGCGTGGTCAGCAGCACCGTGATGCCCTGGTCCTTGAGTGCGTTGACCAGATCCCACACGCCCTGGCGGCTGCGCGGGTCCAGGCCGGTGGTCGGTTCGTCGAGGAAGACCACCTCCGGTCGCACCACCAGACCGCAGGCGATGTCGACCCGGCGGCGCATCCCGCCGGAATATTCGCGCACCGCGCGTTTACCGGCGGCGACCAGGTCGAACTCCTCGAGCAGACGCTCGCCGCGGCGACGGGCGTCCTGCTTGGACAGGCCCATCAGGCGCCCGAACAATTCCAGATTCTCGCGGCCGGACAGATTCTCGTCCAGCGCCGCGTACTGCCCGGTCATCATGATCGAGCGGCGTACCCCGGCGGCATCGGTGCGCACATCGTGCCCGGCGATCGAGGCGGTGCCCGAATCGGCGCGCAGCAGCGTGGACAGGATCTTCACGGTGGTGGTCTTGCCGGCGCCGTTGGGGCCGAGAATCCCCAGGACGGTGCCGCGCGCGGCGCGAAAGCTGATGCCGCGCAACGCCTCTACCTCGCCGAAGGATTTGCGCACATCCTCCACCACGACCGCGGGCGCACCGGAACCGGCTGCCTCCGATGGGGGCTCGTGGCCGGTATCGCTGACGCCGGAGCCGCCGGCCGCGGCGTGCGATTCTGCGCTGTCCAAACTCGGCATCAACTCTCCACTATCGGTGCTGGATTTCTGTGGATGAATACTGTCCACCGGCCGCGATGTTACTTCCCCCGGTGGGCCGGGTGCCGGGCGCGCTGCCGCCGGCATGCGGCGAAACCGGAATCCAGTGTGGTGTTGATCACATTTTATGAGGATAATCTGGGGCGATCCTCATCGGCGCTGGTCCGCACGCGGACCGTACGGTCGGTAGGGGTTCGGGAGTTTGTGAGCGGAGACATCTGCGCCATAGTCTCGGAACGAGGGCGCCGGTACGGTCGGTGCCCGCCGCGGCATGTTCGCTCGCTCCCATCGGTGCTCACGTGATCCATGCCGGGTCTCCGCCGGCGAGAGGGTGGCCAATGGCCGAGATGCTGAAGTCGTACGATCCGCGCACGGGTGAGTTCGTCGGCGAGTATCCGATCCGCGATGCCGCCGCCGTCGCCGATGTGGTGCGCTCCGCGCGTAAAGCGCAAACCTGGTGGGCGGCAGCCGGATTCGCCGGCCGCAAACGTTCGATGCTGAGTTGGAAACGGCACATTTCACGCAATGCGGTCGAATTGGCCGAACTCATCAGCACCGAAACCGGAAAGCCGACCGTCGATGCCGCGATCGAGGTCATGCTCGCGGTGGAACATCTGAACTGGGCGGCTCGCCACGCCGAACGATTCCTGGGGCGGGCCCGGCTGTCGCCCAACTGGCTGACCCGCAATCAGAGCGCCTCGGTCGGCTACCTGCCGCTGGGTGTGGTGGGGGTGCTGGGGTCACCGAACAACCCGCTGCTGAGCTCGATGGGGGCGATCGCCTACGCGATGGCGGCCGGTAACGCGGTGGTGTTCAAACCCAGTCAGTTCACCCCGGGCGTCGGAACCTGGCTGGCCGAGAGCTGGGCCGCACTGGGACCGGATCTTCCTGTGCTGCAGACGATTACCGGAACTCTCGACACCAGCGCCGAACTGTGCCGGGCCCGGGTGGACAAGATCGCCTACGCCGGATCCGAGGAGGGCGCGCGCCAGGCCATCGAATTCTGTGCGCCCACCTTCACTCCCATCGTGGTGGAGAAGGCCGGTAAGGGCACCATGATCGTGCACGTCGACGCCGACCTCGATGCCGCCGCCGATGCCGCGGTATTCGGTGCGATGTCCAACGCGGGTCAGAATCCGGCGGGTATCCAGCGCGCTTACGTCGCCGCCTCGGTCTACGACTCGTTCCTGGAACGGGTCGTGGTGCAGGCACGTTCGTTGCGGCCGGGGGCCGATCGCCGGGCCTCCTACGGTCCGATGATCGTCGAATCCCAGGTTGATGTGGTGCGCCGTCAGGTCAAGGACGCGATCGCGCGCGGTGGCCGGGCGGTGGTGGGTGGACTGGAATCCATCCGCGAGCCCTATATCGAGCCCATCGTGCTGACCGAGGTCCCCGAGCACGCGCTGGCGGTGACCACCGAGGCGCTGGGCCCGGTGCTGATCGTGAACCGGGTCACCGATATCGACGATGCCATCGACCGAATCAACCGCGCCGGTCAGGGCGTCTCGGTGTCGGTGTTCACCCGCGATGTCGCCGCGGTCGAGGAGTTCGCCGAACGCATCAGAACCGGTGTGGTAATGGTGAATTCGTCGATGACCTACGCCACCAATCCGGCGGTGCCGTTCGGCGGCGTCGGCGAATACGGTCAGGGACACATCCACGGGGAGGCCGGCCTGCGCGAATTCAGCCGCACCCTGGCGATCACCCGCAAGCGGCATCGCACACTCGTGGACCTGTCCAGTTTCGACCGCCCGATCCGGCATCTGCGATTGACCCGCGGGCTCTTCCGGCTCCGGCACGGCCGGTTCTGAATTACCCTTCGGCTACTGCTCACCGGGGTTCGGATCTGCTTCGGGGGGAGGTGAATTCCAGCCCAGTAGAACCGCTTCCATCAGCGCCCGCACCCGCGCCACATTCTCCGGCCGGTTCTCGAACCGCAGTTTGCGCCCGACATCGACCACCTGCGCGATCGCGGCATGTACCCGGCAGCGGGATTCGGCTGGATCGTCGTCGAGCAGATGTGCCCACTCCAGGACGTTCTGCCGCTGCACCGACCGCAGCTTCTGCTGTTCGGCCGCGGGCAGATTGGAGAATTCGGCGAAATACACCGGCAGCACCTCCGGCATCGAGAAGGTCAGCCGCGCGAATCGGGTCGCGATCCGGACCGCCGCGTCGGCGCGGCTGGTCGCCTCGGCCAGCGCCTCGGAATTGGCGATCGCGACCCGTTCTCCGGTGCGATGGAAGGCCGCGGCCAGCAGATCGGACTTACTCGGGAAGTAGCGGTAGACGCTGGAGGCGTTGATGCCCACCGCCGCGCCGATTTCCTCGATACTGGCCTCGTGGTATCCCTGCCGGCCGAAGATCCGGATCGCCTCGGCCAGCAGTTGCTCGCGTTTGGAGCTGAGCGGCAGCCCGCGCACCGGATTCGCGGCGGCCGCGCTGGTGGGCGGTGGGAGTTCGGTATGCAGGATGGCCCAGCACATATCCAGGATCACATCGACGAGCCGGGCGTTCGACAGCGCCGTGCGATGGGCGGTGATACTGCCGATCACGCCCATCATCCCGGTGGCCAGCAGCGTCAGATCCTCCGGCGAGGTATCCGGGCGCAGATCCGCGATCGCCGATTCCAGCAGGTGCTGCAGGCGGTCGTAGATGACCCGGATCCGGGCCCGATCGGCGCGTTCGAGATAGCGCCGCTCCCACCGGTACAGCCCGCTCTCGCGCCGCACATCGATGGTGTGCTCGGCCAGCGCGCGGATCAGGGCGATCAGCCGCGCCTTGGGATCCAACCCGGGTGTGTCGGCGGCCTCGGCGGCATCGAGCAGTTGCTGTGCGCCGTTCTCGGCCGCGGCGACCAGCAGGGCGTACTTATTGGCGAAGTGGCGGTACAGAGCGGGCCCGGAGATGCCCACCTCGGCGGCGATCTCGTCCACACCGACCGGGTGGTAGCCGCGTTCGCTGAAGGCGCGAGCGGCCACCCGCACGATCTGGGCCTTGCGATTCTTGGGCCGGCGCCGAGGTGTCGCGGCCCGCTCGGCGGCGGTGGCAGCCGGTCGCACCGCCGCGAGTTCGCCCTCGCTGCTGCCCGCGACCATAGCCTCTCCTTCTGCCTGTCGGTTCCTCGCCGCCGCCCAGTGTTGACAGCGCCCGGCCAGTCAACATAAGTTAACCACAATTCGCAAAGTTAACCATTATTCTCGTCTCGCCGCCACATCCGGCGAACCACCTGGGAGTTTCCATGAGCGATTCCGACAACACCCCCGGCCTGCAGATCGTCCGGGATGATCGGATCCTGCGAGTGACCATCGACAATCCCGCCCGTAAGAACGCGATCGGCTATGACGCCATGGTCGCGATCGGCGACACCTTCGAGAAGCTGAAGCAGGACCGCGACATTCGGGTGGTCATTGTGACCGGTGCGGGTGCGGACTTCTGCACCGGGGCGGATCTGGCATCCGGCCAGTCCGACCAGGAGCGCGGTATCACCTCGGAAATGACCATGGACGCGGCCAATCGGATGGTCCGGTCCATCGTCGACGCGCCGGTGCCGGTGGTAGCCCGGGTGCGCGGGGCGACGGCGGGAGTCGCGGTGGCGCTGGCGCTGGCCGCCGATCTGACCTACGCCTCCGACGAGGCGTACTTTCTGCACGCGTTCATCAATATCGGCCTGATGCCCGATGGTGGCGCGGCCGCGCTGGTCGCCGCGGCGGCCGGGCGGGCGCTGGCCAACGAGATGGCGCTGCTGGGGGAGCGACTGCCGGCTACCGAGGCGCTGCGCCGCGGTCTGCTGGCCGGGGTGCTGCCGGCGGACGAACTCGACGCCAAGGTGGAGGCGGTCGCGGCTAAACTGGCCCGCGGCCCACGCCGGGCCCTCGAACTCACCAAGAGCAATCTCAACCGCGTCACCCTGGCCGGTCTCGACGAGGCGCTCGAGGCGGAGAAGGCCGGTCAGTGTGAACTACTGAAGTCCAAGGATTTCGCCGAGGGCGCGACCGCGATGCTCACCAAGCGCGCGCCCGTCTTCGAACCCTGAACCGGAACAACCCTTTTCGGCCCGGCCGGGTTATCCGGCCGGGCCGGCGCCGGATCAGCCGGTGAGGCTGTCGTCCTCGGCCAGCAGTCGGTCGATCACGGGATCGGAACCGGCAGCGGGGAATTGGTATCCGACCCAGCGATTGCGATGTGCCAGGCCGACCAGATCGAAGCGCCACCGGAACGGCTGGGTGTGGTGCACCGTATCGACCAGTGCGGTAGCCAGCGGACGGTAATTGGCGTGATCGGACAGCAGTGCGCGCTGCTGTTCGGGCGTTGCCGTGAAGAAGGATTCGAACATCGAAATCGACTGGTCGGTGGTAATGCGGCCGAGACCGTAGATCCCGCGCATACGCATCCAATAGACCAGCCGCGCCTGCCACGGCCACAGCGCGTGCACCGGGTCGTTACCGGTACGCAGGGTGTCGACCAGGGTGTCCACCAGGGCGAACGAATCGGCGACGCTGTATCCGGTGGTCGGGTGCATCATGCCCCCGCGCGAACCGAACGGCACCGGATCGGTGGCGCGGGCCGAGGCCCGGATCGGCGGCGGTGGTATATCCAGCGGATAGTGCGCGGCCTCGGCCGGTTCGTCACCGCGGAGCGTAATGCCGTGTGCGGTCAGGCGATTGATCGCGCGGCGGCGCAATTCGTGCTGGGGCATCCCGCCCCGCAGACCCAGGCTCGTCTCCTCGAAGATCACCGTGCCGTCGCCGATCGGCACCGAGTACAGGAACGACGGCGGCTCGTCCGGGCCGGCGCCGTTCTCATCGCGCCAGTCCAGCAGCAGGCCTTCGCCTTCGGAGACCATCGGTGCGGCCCGGTCGGCGTCGACGAAGATGCCGTGCGCGCTGGCGGTGCGGCGCTTGCCGGCGGTGGGCATCCCCCGCGAATCCACCACCAGTGTCGCGGAAATGACTGTGCCGTCGCGCAATTCCACGCGGTGCTTGTCCATCGAGGCCGCGCGCCCGGCGATAACGGTCGCGTCGTCGAGCGGAAGCGCTTCGAACAGCAGCGGTTTGGACAGCACGCAGTACGGCCGCTCGATGCGGTGTTCGGTGCGGGTCCACACGGTGGGCGCCGGAATTCGGGACGCGATGGTGCTCTTCGGCAGCCAATCCGGCAGTTCGTCGATCCAGCAGGAGAACGTGGGCGACCACAGCCGGTCCGGTCGCGGATCCACCGCCACCACATCGAATCCGGCGCGCATCGCGCGGTGTGCCACGGCACGGCCGGTCGGGCCGAGTCCGACAACGCAGATGTCGGCATGGCGGGTTTGCTGCGCACTCATGCCCCCCATTCAAGCAGTCGGGGCCCGCCGGCGCGGGTCGGCCCCCGATCCGGCTATGCGGGGCTGACCCAGGTTGTGATATCGGCGTGTACCACCTCGGTGCCGTGTTTGTCGTAGATGGACACCGGCACAACGACTTCCGCGCCCTCGGTGATGGCGTCGAAATCGGGCACCGGATCCAGTGCGGCGACCGCGCGCAGCCCCGATTCGGCCTTCGCCAGATATTGGACGTTCATGGCCTTGGGAATCCAGCGGTGGGTGGTGGGCACGGTCGCCTCGCTGAGCATTCCCATCGCCACCTCGGCCAGATTGCAGGCCGCGATCGCGTGGAAGGTCCCCAGGTGATTGTGGATGCCGAACCATTTGGGTGCGGTGACCTCACACAGCCCGGGCTCCAGGCGCACCACATTCGGCACCACGGTCCCGAAATACGGCACCCGCGCGATCATTCCCAGGGAGAACAGCGCATGCCCCAGCCGATTGTCCGGTAGCTTCTTCCAGCCCTGATAGGTAGCGGTCTCGTTCGCCATACCCACATCTTACTCGCAAGTAAGTTTTGTGCCGATATGCTGGCCCGACTGGCGGTGATGACGCCGCCGACCGGGGGTTGGTACCCCGATTTGGACGGGTGCGGGGGGCTCGGGCATACTGTTCGGGTTGCCTGCACCGGTGACGTATGTCTGTGGCGTTACGCCGCCGGTATGCGAATGGTGACAGGCGAGCAGTACCCACTCTGTATCCCGTCGAGTCCGGCGCGGGTACGTCCGGGACGAAGTTCCGAGGCCATTCGGTGAGATATCCGGGGTCGAAGAATGAGCACGAAGGCGACACGCCCGACCGCGTGGACCGGAAGAACCATGACAGATGAACAGCGGCGAGGACTGGGCGGTGCCCGGTCGCGGTATGGGCTGAGAGTCTCGATGGGGTATGTGCACATGAGGGTGCTTCAGGGCGAAAGCTCCTGGAACACAACGTAAGCGGAGAAAAGGACACTTAGCGTGGCGGGACAAAAGATCCGCATCAGGCTCAAGGCCTACGACCATGAGGCGATCGACGCGTCTGCGCGCAAGATCGTGGAGACAGTGACCCGCACCGGTGCCCGCGTCGTCGGGCCGGTGCCGTTGCCGACCGAGAAGAACGTGTACTGCGTTATCCGCTCGCCGCACAAGTACAAGGACTCGCGCGAGCACTTCGAGATGCGCACGCACAAGCGCCTGATCGACATCCTCGACCCGACGCCGAAGACGGTCGACGCGCTCATGCGCATCGACCTGCCGGCCAGCGTCGACGTCAACATTCAGTGACGGGGATTGCAGATATGACTGACAACAAGAATCGCCCTGCAGCGGGCATTCTGGGCACCAAGCTCGGGATGACCCAGGTGTTCGACGAGAAGAATCGCGTCGTCCCGGTGACCGTCATCAAGGCCGGACCGAACGTCGTGACCCAGATCCGCACCGAGGAGCGCGACGGCTACTCCGCCGTTCAGATCGCCTTCGGCGCGATCGACCCGCGCAAGGTGAACAAGCCCGTCGCCGGGCAGTTCGCCAAGGCCGGTGTCACCCCGCGCCGCCACATCGCCGAGATCCGCGTCGCCGACGCCGGTCAGTTCGAGGTGGGCCAGGAGCTGTCGGCCGAGGTGTTCGAAGAGGGCACCTTCGTCGACGTGACCGGCACCAGCAAGGGCAAGGGCTACGCCGGTGTCATGAAGCGGCACGGCTTCGCCGGTCAGGGCGCCGCCCACGGTGCGCAGGCCGTGCATCGCCGGCCGGGTTCCATCGGCGGTTGCGCCACCCCCGGTCGCGTCTTCAAGGGCATGCGGATGGCCGGCCGGATGGGTAACGACCGTGTGACCACGCAGAACCTCTCGGTCCACAAGGTGGACGCCGAGAACGGGCTGCTCCTGATCAAGGGTGCGATCCCGGGTCGCAAGGGCGGCATCGTGATCGTCAAGAGCGCTGCGAAGGGTGGTGCCCGGGCATGAGCACCGACACTGTGAAGTCCGAAAAGGCAACCAATCTGACGCTCCCGGTCAAAGAACCGGGCGGCAAGACCAACGGCACCGTCGAGCTCCCCGCGGAGATCTTCGACGTCACCGCCAACACCGGGCTGATGCACCAGGTCGTCGTGGCCCAGCAGGCCGCGGCTCGTCAGGGCACGCACGCCACCAAGACCCGCGGCGAGGTCCGCGGCGGTGGTAAGAAGCCCTACCGCCAGAAGGGAACCGGCCGCGCCCGTCAGGGGTCGACCCGCGCCCCGCAGTTCACCGGCGGTGGCACCGTGCACGGCCCGCAGCCGCGCGACTACTCGCAGCGTCTGCCCAAGAAGATGAAGATCGCCGCCCTGCGCGGCGCGCTGTCGGACCGGGCGCGTAACGAGCGCATCCACATCGTGACCGAACTGGTGGCCGGCCAGACGCCGTCCACCAAATCCGCCAAGAACTTCCTGGCCGAGCTCTCGGACCGCAAGAAGGTTCTGGTCGTGGTCGGCCGCGAGGATGTCACCGCATGGAAGAGCGTGGCGAACCTGCAGGGTGTGCACCCGATCGCGCCGGACCAGCTGAATACCTACGACGTGCTCTACAGCGACGATGTCGTGTTCAGTGTCGAGGCGCTCAACGCATTTGTGCACGGCCCGACGGAGTCGGCCCAGGAGACACAGCCCGACTCCGTTGCCGCGCAGACACAGCCCGGCTCCGCTGTTCAGGAGGAGAGCAAGTGACCACCATCGCAGATCCGCGCGACATCCTGCTCGCGCCGGTGATCTCCGAGAAGTCCTACGGACTGATCGAGGAGGGCACCTACACCTTCCTGGTGCACCCGGACTCGAACAAGACGCAGATCAAGATCGCCGTCGAGAAGATTTTCGGCGTCACCGTGACCAGCGTCAACACTGCCAACCGTCAGGGCAAGCGCAAGCGGACCCGCTACGGTTACGGCCAGCGCAAGAGCACCAAGCGCGCGCTCGTGACCATCTCGGCCGACAGCAAGCCCATCGAGATCTTCGGAGGCCCGGTCGCGTAAGCGGTCGGTGCTCCAGAAAGCAGAGAAGAACTCATGGCAATCCGTAAGTACAAGCCGACTACGCCGGGTAGGCGCGGGTCGTCCGTTTCGGACTTCGCGGAGATCACCCGGTCCACTCCCGAGAAGTCGCTGCTGCGCCCGCTGAGCAAGTCCGGCGGTCGTAACGCGCACGGCCGCATCACCACTCGTCACCGCGGTGGCGGCCACAAGCGGGCCTACCGTCTGATCGACTTCCGCCGGTTGGATAAGGACGGCATTCCGGCCAAGGTCGCTCACATCGAATACGACCCGAACCGCACCGCCCATATCGCCCTGCTGCACTACGCCGACGGCGAGAAGCGCTACATCCTCGCGCCCAAGAACGTCACCCAGGGCACGAAGATCGAGTCCGGCGCCGGCGCCGACATCAAGGCGGGCAACAACCTGCCGCTGCGTTCGATCCCGACCGGTACCACCATCCACGCGGTGGAGCTGCGTCCGGGCGGCGGCGCCAAGCTGGCCCGTGCGGCCGGTATGAGCATCCAGCTGCTCGGTAAGGAAGGCAGCTACGCGGTTCTGCGTATGCCCTCCGGCGAGATCCGCCGCGTCGACGTGCGCTGCCGCGCCACCGTCGGCGAGGTCGGCAACGCCGAGCAGTCGAACATCAACTGGGGCAAGGCCGGTCGTATGCGCTGGAAGGGTCGTCGTCCCACGGTCCGTGGTGTCGTGATGAACCCGGTCGACCACCCGCACGGTGGTGGTGAGGGTAAGACCTCCGGTGGTCGCCACCCGGTCTCGCCCTGGGGCCAGCCCGAGGGCCGTACCCGTAAACCCAACCGTCCCAGCGACAAACTCATCGTCCGCCGCCGCGGCAAGAAGCGTTAAGGAGGAGGTTAGACATGCCACGCAGCCTGAAGAAGGGCCCGTTCGTCGACGAACACCTCCTCAAGAAGGTGGACGTCCAGAACGAGAAGAACACCAAGCAGGTCATCAAGACCTGGTCGCGTCGTTCGACCATCATCCCCGATTTCATCGGCCACACGTTCTCGGTCCACGACGGCCGCAAGCACGTGCCGGTGTTCATCTCGGAGAACATGGTCGGGCACAAGCTCGGTGAGTTCGCGCCGACCAGGACTTTCCGGAGCCACGTGAAGGACGATCGGAAGAGCAAGCGGCGATGAGCGGAGCGAAGACAGCACAGCTGAGCGAAACCGAGACTGCGAACCCCACCGCACGGGCGACGGCGAAGCACGTTCGCGTCACTCCGATGAAGGCTCGCCGCGTCGTGGATCTGGTCCGCGGCAAGCGGGTCGAGGACGCGCTGAACATCCTGCGGTTCGCCCCGCAGGTCGCCAGCGAACCGGTTGCCAAGGTCGTGGCCAGCGCCGCGGCGAACGCCGAGAACAACCTCGGCCTGAACCCCGACACCCTGGTCATCTCGACGGCGTATGTCGACGAGGGCGCGACCATGAAGCGTT
>JAFMQT010000189.1 GCA_017354515.1 Nocardia sp.
GGTCCATTCTCGAATCGCGACTCAGCCGTGGTAGCCGCTGAGGTTGTATACGGTCGCGCTGCCGACCTTCTGGGCGGTGAAATTCTTCGTCACCCAGTTGGTGATGTCGGCGTGGGTGTTCCGTCCCCCGAATCCGCCACCGGAACCGCCTGGGCCACCGGCATTTCCGCCCTGCTGGGCACCGGATTGCCGACCGCCCTGCGGACCGGTCGCCGGGGTGTGGCCGGCGTTGGCGCCGCCGGTCCCACCCCCGCCGCGGCTGTTGGAGGTCACAACGTAGTACGTGAGCTTGCCGTCGCGCACATCGGCCTGGAACTGCGCGAGTGTCGGGGCCGGATCGCTGCCGCCGAAGCCGCCGATCGCCATCACCGCCTTATCGCTCTGCAACTCCAGCGCGGCCGCGGCCGAGGAGCCGTTGGTGGCCGCCGCCCACTGCGAGTTCGTAGCCTGCAGCAGGGCTGTGAGCTGCGGATTGTTCTGGGTCTGACCACCGAATCCGCCATGTTGCCCGCCGGCCTGAGCCGGTCCCACGGTCGGGTTACCACCCGAATGCGCGGCGGCGATGGTGGTCAGCGAATAGGCCGTCGCGCCGCCCAGGCCCGCGATCAAGCCGACGGTCAGTACGGCGGCCGCCAGTTTCCGATGGGCCTGATAGGTCCACGGCAGGGCGATGAGGACGGCGGCTACCAGGGTGACGGCTATGATCGCCCAGCGCAGTTCCGGCTGCCAGCCGCTGTTACGGTGCAGCAGAACGAAACTCCACACTCCGGTGATCGCCAGCAGCGCGGCGCCACCGAACCGGCCCAGCGCGGTGTCGCGCTGATTCCACATCTCGGCGAATCCGATCGCGAACATCCCGGCCACCGCGGGGGCGATCGACATGCAGTAGTACGGGTGGACCATACCGCTCATATAGCTGAGGACGCCGCCGTCGACGATGATCCAGCCACCGAACACGATCGCGCCCGCGCGGATCATATCGGTGCGCGCAGCCGTGCGCCGCGCGATCAGGACCAGCACGAAGGCCACCAGCGCGGTCGGCAGCAGCCAGCTGATCTCGAAGCCGAATTCACCGGTGAACAGCCGCTGCAGGCCGTGCGTCTGACCACCGAATCCGCCGGGGCGGCCGCCGGCCATTCCCGGATGCGCGGTGGCCGCGGTCTGTGCGGCGTTGCCGGCGGGAGCGCCCCGACCGCCACCGCCGTGGTTCTTGCCGAGGACGCGGGCGAAGCCGTTGTAGCCCAGCACCAGGTTCATGAAGTTGTTATCGGTCGACCCGGCCAGATATGGGCGCGAGGACGCCGGCCACAGCAGCGTGAGCAGCACATACCACCCGCTCGACACGAGCAGTGCGACCAGCGCCCCGACCAGTTGCAGCAGCCGGGTACGGATCGGGTTGGGCGCGGCGATCAGGTAGGCCAGCGCCAGCGCCGGCATCACCATGAGCCCCTCGAGCATTTTGGCCAGGAAGGCGAAGCCCAGTGCCGCACCCGCGAGCAGAATCCATGTGGTGGAGGCCTTCTCGATGGCGCGGACGGTCGCGTAGGCGCCGGCCATCATCAGCAGCACCATTACCGCGTCCGGGTTGTTGAACCGGAACATCAAGGCGCACACCGGAATCACGGCCAGTGCGACACCCGCGAGCAGTCCGAACCAGGGATTGCGGGTAACCCGTTTCACCGCGGCGTACAGCAGGGCCACCGAGACCACCGCCATCAGTGCCTGCGGTACCAGCATGCTGGCGCTGGAGAAGCCGAAGAGCTGTCCGGACAGTCCCATCACCCATTGCGACACCGGTGGTTTGTCGACGGTGATGAAGTTGTGCGGGTCGAGGGATCCGAAGAGCAGGGCTTCCCAGTTCTTCGATCCGGCCCAGGTGGCGCCGGCATAGAACTGGTTCCCCATACCGTTGGCGGTGATGTTCCACAGGTACATCACCGCTGTCGCGATCAGTAGGACGGCCAGTGCGCCGCGTTCGACGATCCGGGATCGGCCGGCGTGGCCGGATCCCGATTCCGCGACCGGCTCGGGCGCCGATGAGGTCTCGATGAGTGATGTAGTCACGATGCCATTAAGCCCGGCGGACTCCACAGAAACCTGTGAGCGCCCGGTGAGCTTGCCGTGAACGCCCGAGCGGTCAGGCCGCCCGATCGGTCAGGCCACGGCCGCTACGGGCGCCGGCGCTTCGGTCCGCAGTGCCCGGTTCCACCAGCGCGTCTCGTCGTCGACGGGCCGCCACAGCCGCACGATCGACCAGACCGTGGCGTAGACGAGGACGCCGTTGCGCAGCAGCAGCACGATCACGCCGACCACATGCCCGGAGGCGACCTTGTCATAGACGAACGGGAATTCGACCTGACTCAACAGCGCCGAGACCAGAACCAGCAGCACGATCGGCCGCTGCGTGGTGCTGCGATACAACGCACAGACGGCGGCGACCGCGACCGCCCAGATCAGATACTGCGGGCTCAGCACGCGACTGGTGGTCAAGGCGATCAGGACGGCGGCCAGCGCCAGGTCCGGAGCCGGCGGACGTTTACGCCACCACACGACCAGCAGTATGAGCCCACCGATCACGGTGAGCGGGACGCAGCAGTGCGAGACCGCCGAAACGCCGGGGCCCAGCAGTTCCTCGGCGCCGTACCGATGCGTGATGCGCCAACTGTGCCGGATCAGCCGGGCGATCATCAACGGCGTGGTGGCCGGGGCCTCGATCTGCAGACCGCGTTCGGACTGGAAGCGCGCGAACGACCACGCGCCCGGACCGATCGTGGTCAGGGCCGCGCCCATCACCGCACCGGATACGGCGGCCGAAACCCCCATCCGCCACAGCACCGGACGTTTCCAGCCCAGCAGCACCACGATCGGCCACAGTTTCAACAGCACCCCGGCCGCGACCGCCACCCCCGCGGCCAGCGGTCTGCGCAACGCCCACAGCAGGGCGGCGACCGCCGAGGCCGCCACGATCAGGTCGAACCGGCCGTAGAGCACCCGGCCTACCAGCGCGACACCGAGAACCCACACCCACGGCCCGGCCCAGCTCGCGACCCGTCCCTCGCGCCGCACACTCCGTATCAGCAACCCCAGCACGCCGGCGTCGGCGGCGCCGACCATCGCGAAGAACCACCAGGTGTAGGCGTGTCCGGCACCCAGCAACCAGGGCGCCACCATCACCACCGCGGCGCCGGGCGGGTACTGCCAGCGCTCATCAGCCAGCGGGAAGGTGTGCTGGTGGACGAAAACCCCGGCCCATTCGCGGTACAACCCCAGGTCGGCGGCACATCCGTCCCAGATGCTGTGCGGCAGGGCCGTCACCCCGATGAACACCACGATCAGTGCCCGGGTGAGCACCCACACCGTCCACAATCTCGATACCGTCGACCATCTGAGCACAACAGGCCACCTTAATCGGTACCGGCGTGCGGGGTGGGCCAGGGCGATCGCCGATACCGCGAACCCGCGGCGCGTAGCGTGATGCGCACGGTCGTCCGTGGAGGAGGCAATGGTGAGTTCAGGGGCGGGGCCCGCGATATCGGTGGTGCGCGGAGATATCACCGCGCAGCAGGTGGATGCGATCGTGAACGCCGCCAATTCCCGGATGCGCGGCGGTGGCGGGGTCGACGGAGCGATACACCGGGCCGGTGGGCCGGGGGTTTTGGCGGACTGCGTCGCCCGCTTCCCGCGCGGGCTGGCGACCGGCGATGCCGGATGGACCACGGCGGGCGACATGCCGGCGCGGTATGTGATCCACACCGTGGGACCCAATTATCGTGCGGGCCAAACGGATCGGGCACTGCTGGAATCGTGCTACCGGCGTTCACTGGAGGTGGCCGATGAGCTGGGCGTCACCTCGGTGGCCTTCCCGGTGATCAGTGCCGGTGTCTACGGTTGGCCGCTGGACGATGCGGTCGCCACCGCTGTCCACTCCGTCGCCCACGCCGCGTCCCGGGTTCAGAACCTGCGATTCGTCGCGTTCGACGATCGAATCTACGAACTCTTCGCCCACCTCGAACACGCGCCCCCGAACTACCACATCCGGTAACGATCCCCCACCGGCCGGAGGACCGACGGGGCGGGCGATGCATCAGGGCTTGCCGCTGCCGCCCACCAACCACGGATTGAAGGCGCAGGTCAGGTTCGGCGAGCGCCCAGGGGCGAGGGTGTGCAGGATTATCGATAGGACTCGCGGGGAGTACATCAGCGTCAGGTGGTCGGACATATCCTGTCCGCATCCGTCCTGCAGGGTGATGTTGTCGACCCTCGCACCGGGTCCGGGCCGCAGGAAGGTCGAATCGTACGGGGTGGAGACTTCGTCGTAGCGACTGCCCACGACCGTGTATTGCACGCCGGGCACGGTGTCACCGCCCGCATTGAGTTGCTCGAGGAAATCCGAGCCGACCGTCTGCTGGGCGGCGGCGTGGCCGACGTAGATCTCCGACGGGCCCAGCGTATCGATGCCGAAATTCTGGACCGCCCGTCCGAGGGAGCCGATGCCGTCGAGGGTCGTGCCGTGGTTGGTCGCACCGAATGTCATCAGGTGATCGACCTTCGGCGCCCCGCCGTCGAATTTCATGTACCACCGCGACATCGGTCCACCCTGCGAATGGGCCACGATGTTCACCTTGTGCGCGCCGGTGGCCGCCAATACTCGATCGGTGAACCGCGCCAATTGTTTCGACGAGTCCTGGATATAGCCGGTGCCGTAGGTGCCCGGAAGGATCGCACCGACCCCGCCGCCCTGGTCCGGAGTCGACCGTCCGTAATTGAATGTGAACACGCAGTAGCCGGCGTCCCTGATCGGCTGGCTGACGTAGGCGAAGTTTTCGTAGGCGTTCTCCCACGTCCCGTGTACCAGCACCACCGGTTCGGGGTGTGCGGCGCCGGGCCGACACTTCCAGTCGTCGGCTCCTGGCGGCGCCACGTCGGGATGGAGCGCGCCGTAGTTCATCGCGGACAGGAATGCGGTCTGCGACGGGCCGAAACCTACTGTGTCCGTCGATGTTCCACCGGACAACCCGGAACTCGCCCCGGCGATCGCATGCGCGGCCGGATTGCTCGAGCCACGCGTGATGATCTCCGCGAGTTGCTGCTGCTGATCACCGTCTGCGGGGCCGGGTGCGGCGCCGGCCCCGGTGGCCGCGCTGATGGCGAGCACGAAGACCCCGGCGGCGGCGATTGCCATGGTCAGAAGCCGGCGACGAGCGTGCCGGTTCATATCGAGCGACATTCGCGGTAACGCATCATGGATAACCACAGTAGGCCACCCTCGATACACGTGGGCGATAATCGGTGTGCCCGTGCACTATCGACTGCTGGCGGGCTCACCGGCTGGCGACCCGGCGATATCGCAACAATGCCAGCGGGACGCACACCACCAGGATCACGATCGACGCGAGGACCGCGTACTCGACGCAGTGGTCGGCGGGCCATCCGGTGGCCGGGGGGAACAATGGTGGTGACGGGTTGCCGAACAGCCGCCGGCCCGCCGCCGCGACCGCGGTGATCGGATTCCACGCGGCGATCACTCGCAGCGGACCGGGCAGCGATTCGCCGGAAATGAACGCCGAGGAGATGAACGAGAGCGGGAACAACCAGATCAACCCCGCACTCTGCGCCACTTCGACATTCGGCGCCAGCAGTCCGGTGAGTGCCCCCACCCAGGACATGGCGAAGGCGAACAGCAGGATCAGCGCGTAGGCCTGGACCGCGGCGCCGAGGCCGCCCTCGATCCGCCAGCCGACGATATATCCGCAGGCGGTCATCACCACCAGACTGAGCACGTTGACCACCAGGTCGGACAGGGTCCGGCCCAGCAGTACCGCCGGCCGCGACATCGGCAGTGAACGCATCCGGTCGATGATGCCCTTCTCCAGATCACCGGCCAGTCCCACAGTGGTGAAGGCCGCGTTGAACGCGACTGTCTGCGTGAAGATTCCGGCGATCAGGAATTCGCGGTACTGTCCGCCGCCGAGTGAGGCGCCGAAGACATACGCGAACAGGAAGACGAACATCAGCGGCTGCACCGTGGCGGTGACCAGCAGGGTGGGCACCCGCGCGATGGTCAGCAGGTTCCGGTGCGCCACGATCGCACTGTCGCGCAGGAACCGCAGCCGGGCCCGGCCGGCTTCGTTCCACGAATCGTGTTCGGCCGCAGTGGTTGCCGGACTCTCCGGCGCTACGAGGTCGGGCTCGACGATAGTCACGAGGTGACCTCCTCGGATGTCGCGATGGGGCCCCCGGTGAGGGACAGGAACACGTCGTCGAGGCTGGGTCGCCGCACCCCGGCGTCGGCCACCGTTATCCCCTCGGCCTCTAGCCTGCGCAGGGCCTGCACCATCGTGCGGGTGCCGTCACCGACCACCACCGATACCTCGTCGGCGCCGGGGGCGGGTTCGCCGAGGCCGATCTCGCCGAGCACCCGCACCGCCGAGGCGAGGTCCTGGCCGGGTGACAGGGTGACGGTGAGCCGCTCACCCCCGATCGAGGATTTGAGTTCGTCGGCCGACCCCGCGGCGATCACCCGGCCGTGATCGAGGACGGTGATCCGGTCGGCCAGCCGATCGGCCTCCTCGAGGTACTGGGTGGTGAGCAGCACCGTCGTTCCCGCACGCACCAAACTCTCGATGACGGCCCACATATCGTTGCGGGCGCGCGGATCCAGACCGCTGGTGGGCTCGTCGAGAACCACGATCGGCGGGCGGGCCACCAGTGCGCCGGCCAGGTCGAGACGGCGTGCCATCCCGCCGGAGTAGGTGCCGGCGCGGCGGTCGGCGGCCTCCTCGAGTCCGAAGTCGCGCAGCAACTCTCGCGCCCGTGCGGTGGCCGTGTGGCGCGACATCCCGTACAACCGCGCCACCATGCGCAGATTCTCGAAGCCGGTGAGATTGGCGTCCACGGCCGCGTACTGGCCGGAGACTCCGATCAGGCGGCGGGCGGCGGCAGGGTCGCGCAGCACGTCGACACCGGCGACCCGGACGGTCCCGGAGTCCGGGCGCAGCAGGGTCGTGACGATGCGGACCGTGGTCGTCTTGCCGGCGCCATTGGGACCGAGCAGGCCGTGAACGGTGCCGGCCGGTATATCGAGGTCGATTCCGTCCAGAACCCGCATCCGGCCGTAGTTCTTGACCAGTCCGCTCACCCGCATCGCGGAAGGTTCAGCCATGCCGGTGGGTCGCGGGATCCGCTTGCCCTCGAGGTGATCTCGTAGTGCGGGGCCGATCGCCGCGAGCGCGCCCGGGGTGGTCATCCGTGGGTGCGCGCACGGTACGTCGTGGTTGTGCACTGTGCCGGTGACGAATTCACGCCAGCTGCCGGGCGTGCGGTCCGCGTGGGCGCGGTTCACCGGATCGTCCGCGGCGGTGAAGAACAGCAGATCCCCGTCGAAGACACCGGGCCGGAAACCGTTGGCCTGCTCGGCGCCCGCCATGTACGTGGTGTGCAGCCACGACAGCAGATCCGGGGGCAGCGCCGCGAACGGTCCGGGGCGCGAGCGCAGCAGTTCGAGCGCCTCGGCCGGATCCGGTTCGGTATCGCCGAATTCGGCGGCCACGTCGATGCCGAACTCGCCCAGGATATCCCGGATACCCGGAACCGCGTCGGCGGCGAGATCATCGGACAGCCGGTAACTGTCCAGCATGGCCAGCACGCCGACCCGGTCACCGGCGGACTGCAGACGCACCGCGATCTCGTGCGCGATCAGCCCGCCGAGCGACCAGCCGAGCAAATGGTAGGGACCCTCGGGTCGCACCGAACGGATCTGCTCGATGTAGTAGTCGGCTACCGCCCCGATCGAGTGGAAACCGGTCTCGGCCACCGGCGCCTGCAGACCGTAGATCGGCCGATCATCGGGCAATTCGGCGAGCAGGCCGGTGTAACACCAGGACAGCCCGAGGGCGGGCGGGACACAGAACAGCGGTGCTCGCGTGCCGATTCCGGCGCGCAATGCCAGCACCGGCGCGAAAGCGGGCCGGGTATCCCCGTCGCGCAGATGTGCGGCGAGTGCGGCAGGCGTCGGCGCACCGAACAGCAGATAGGCCGGCAGGTCGAGTCCGGCTGTCCGGGCCCGCGCGGCCACCGTGGTGGCGAGTAGCGAATTGCCGCCCAGTTCGAAGAATCCACTGTCGGCGCCGACCTC
>JAFMQT010000190.1 GCA_017354515.1 Nocardia sp.
GCCTCGGGATCGTCGATGTCGGCGGCCAGGAACGCCTCGTCCCATCCGATCACCTCCACCCCGACCCCGAACCCGCGCAGGATCGTCATCACCTCATCGGAGGCCTGCTCGTAGGTGGCCATATCCAGTGGCAGGAAGACCCCTTCGGGACATGCCCGCAGGGCGGATCGCAACGGCATACCGGCCCGCACGCCGAACGCTCGCGCCGGATACGACGCGCAGGTCACCACCTTGCGGGGCTCGTTCGGATCGCCGTTGCCGCCCACGATGACCGGCCGCCCCCGCAGCTCGGGATGGCGACGGAACTCCACCGCCGCCTGGAACTGGTCGAGATCGACATGCAGCAACCACCGTGCCACCCCACAGTCATACCTCAGGCGCTCGCGGATGCGACTCCCGCCCGGATCACGCGCTGGCCGCGAGCGGCCGGTCGGCGTGGCCCGGTTCGGTGACCGGTTCGATGGCGTAGGCCAGGATATCGGCGACATCCGCCACCGGGCGGACATCCAGGGCGGCCAGGACTTCGGCCGGCACCTCATCCAGATCAGGCTCGTTGCGGGCCGGGATGAACACGGTCTTCAGGCCCGCTCGCTGGGCGGCCAGCAATTTCTGCTTCACCCCGCCGATCGGCAGCACCCGGCCGTTCAGGGTGACCTCGCCGGTCATGCCGACATCTGCACGCACCCGCCGGCCGAGGGCCATCGACACCAGGGCGGTGACCATGGTGACGCCCGCGGAGGGGCCGTCCTTGGGCACCGCGCCCGCCGGGAAGTGGATGTGGATATTGCGGTCCAGCACCCCCGCAGCGCTCCGGCGGGCCGGAGACGGCAGCGCAGCATCACCACGCAGGCCCTCGGAAGCTGCGGCATCGGACACCGCAGCGCTCCGGCGGGCCGGAGACGGCAGCGCAGCATCACCACGCAGGCCCTCGGAAGCTGCGGCATCGGACACCGCAGCGCTCCGGCGGGCCGGAGACGGCAGCGCAGCATCACCACGCAGGCCCTCGGAAGCTGCGGCATCGGATACCGCAGCGCTCCGGCGGGCCTCGATGCCGACCTCCGCCAGATGCGACCGCACGTAGGTCAGCGCGATCTGCGCCGACTCCTTCATGACATCGCCCAGCTGACCGGTCAGCGTCAGCGAGCGTTCGCCGTCGGCGGCATTGGCCTCGATATACAGGACATCGCCACCGGCGCCGGTCACCGCCAGCCCGGTCGCCACACCGGGGACCGAGGTGCGGTCCATCGAATCCGGGGTGAAGTGCGGACGTCCCAGATAATCCCGCAGATCACTCAGGCCGATGGTCAGCGGGGCCGATTCGCCTGTCTCGGTGTGTGGTTCGGCCTGCGACAGCCGAGTCGCGGCCTTACGCAAGGCCTTCGCGATCAGTCGCTCGAGCTGGCGCACCCCGGCCTCGCGGGTGTAGTCGGCCGCGATCTCGCGCAGCGCCTCCTCGGTGAACGACACCTCCTCGGCGGTCAGCGCATTGCGTTCGAGCTGCCGGGGTACGAGGAAATCACGAGCGATCGCGACCTTATCGGCCTCGGTGTAGCCGTCGACGGTGATCACTTCCATGCGGTCGAGCAGCGGGCCCGGAATCGTTTCCATCACATTGGCGGTCGCGATGAACAGCACATCCGACAGATCCAGATCCAGGTCCAGATAGTGGTCGCGGAAGGTGTGGTTCTGCGCGGGGTCGAGCACCTCCAGGAGCGCGGCCGCCGGATCGCCCCGGAAGTCCGAGCCCACCTTGTCGATCTCGTCCAGCAGGACAACGGGATTCATCGAACCGGCTTCCTTGATCGCGCGCACGATCCGCCCCGGCAGTGCGCCCACGTAGGTGCGCCGGTGACCGCGGATCTCGGCCTCGTCCCGCACGCCGCCGAGCGCCACCCGCACGAATTCGCGGCCCAGTGCGCGGGCCACGCTCTCGCCCAGCGAGGTCTTACCGACACCGGGCGGACCGGCCAGCACCATGACCGCCCCGGAGCCGCGGCCGCCGACCACCTCGAGCCCGCGCGCGGCGCGCCGGGCCCGGACGGCCAGATACTCCACCATCCGATCCTTGACCTCGTCCAGACCGTGATGGTCGGCGTCCAGCACCGCGCGAGCGGCCGAAATATCGGTGTTATCGGTGGTTTTGACGGTCCAGGGCAGCTCCAGCACGGTGTCGAGCCAGGTCCGGATCCAACCCGACTCCGGGTTCTGATCGCTGCCGCGTTCGAGCCGATCCACCTCGCGCAGCGCCGCCGTGCGCACCATCTCCGGAAGTTCGGCCTGTTCGACCCGGGTGCGGTAGTCCTCGGCGCCCTCGGGTTCGTTCTCGCCCAATTCCTTTCGAATCGCGTTGAGTTGCTGGCGCAGCAGGAATTCGCGTTGGGACTTCTCCATCCCCGCGCGCACATCCTCGCTGATCTTCTCGGTGACCTCGGCTTCGGCGATATAGGCCTTGGTCCATTCGATCAGCCGGGTCAGCCGCTGCGAGACGTCGGGCGTATCGAGCAGTTCGCGCTTGTTGTCGTCGGTCAGATACGGCGCGTATCCGGCGGTGTCTGCCAGTGCCGACGGATCGGTCATCCGGTTGACCACATCGATGACCTGCCAGGCCTCACGCCGCTGCAGCACCGAGACGACCAGCCGCTTGTACTCGGCCGCGAGTTCGGTGGTGTGTTCATCCGATTCCGGGGGCTCGACCGGTTCGGCCTCCACCCACAGCGCGGCTCCGGGCCCGGTGACACCGTGCCCGATCTTGGCGCGCCGCTCGGCCTTCAGCACCGCGGCCTGCGCACCTCCGCGCATCCGGCCGACCTGTTCGATGGTCGCGATCACACCGTAGGTGGCGTAGCCGGACTCCAGGCGCGGCGCCAGCAGGACCGAATCGAGATTCGCCGCGCGCGCGGCATCGATGGCGGCGCGCGCCGATTCGTCGAGTTCGATCGGGACGACCATATCCGGCAGCACCACCGGTTCGGTCAGGAACAACACCGGCAGTCGTCGCGGGGAATTCACAGTTTGCGGGGTATCCACGGGTACAGCCCCTTCCACAGCGGGCCCGGAATCTCTCGTTCCGGGGTTGAGCGTCACCTACTCAACTTTGTGGCGGGCCGGTTTGTTCCCCACCTCCCCGACCATCCTGGACCGGCACTTCGGTGCGGCGCGCTCCTCTACACTCGACCGAGTGTCGGCTTCCATGGAGACCACACCTGCCCCGCGCGGCCGGCGGGCCCGCTGGCAACCACATAACGACCTGCGCCGGGAACGGATCGTGGCGGCGCTCATCGAATTGCTGGAGCAGTCCTCCGGCGGCGCCGAGGTGTCGATTCAGCAGGTGGCCCACCGTTCCGGACTGGCGAAATCCGTTGTCTACCGGCAATTCTGCGGCCGCGACGAACTGGAGCGCCGAGCCCGCGGCACCGTCGGCGCCGAGTTGTTCGAGATCGTCGCCACCGCCATGGACGTCCGGCACGGCTCGATCCACGAAATCCTGCGTCGCACCGTAAGCGTGGTGGCCGACTGGATCACCGAACATCCCCGGCTCTACGACTTCATCCGAAGCGGACCGGCGGCGGATGATCCCGAGGATGTGGATGCCCTGCGTGCGCTGAAGGCGAACATCGCCGCCCACGCCCGCACACTGGTCACCGAACTCGGCGGGGCGGTGGGCGTGATCGACGATCCGACCACCGACACCATGACCTTCGCCATCGTCTCGATGACCGAGGCCACTGTCAGCCGCTGGGCCCGGGAGCCGGATCCGCTGCTCACCCGCGAACAGCTGATCAGCGCGGTCGCCGGCTACGCCTGGCATGTCCTCGACGGCTGCGCGCGCGGCCACCAGCTGATCCTCGATCCCGGCCTGCCGCTGACCGAATTGATCACCGCGCTGGCTCGCGATCAGGCCGCCAGCCAGCCCACCACCGATCCGACCACCGGCAGCTGAGTCGCCGCGGCGACCGCCGGATTGCGCCGTTGTGGCTCACCGCGATATCTGGTCGTGGGACCGTCGATGCCCAGCGCCTCCCACAACGCCCGCGTGAGCGGATTCATCAGGCCCAGCTCGCGGGCGAGGGTGCGCATCTCACCGAAGTAACCGGCCAGGATGCGACGCGAGACCGGAGAATCCCAGAAGGCCTCGTCCATGACCTCGGCCGGGATGTCGAATCGCTCGGCGAACTCGGCCGGCGGAACCATGATCTCGCCGACCAGCCAGCGCATCGCTAGCGGGAAGGCCAAACCGCACAGCGCCTTATCGACCGGTCCCAGATTCGGAATGTGTACCCGCAGGAATTCCTCGGCGAAGGAGATGTGCCGGGACTCCTCTGCGATGTGAATCTGCATCACCCGCTCGACCAGCGGCGGCAAGGTTTCACCCTGGCGGATCATCGCCTTCTGATAGTGATCGATCGGCTCCTCGCCGCCGAGAATTCCCAAGAACAGGATGATGTGCGCATAGCCACCGGCCACCCCGATGAGTGGCGACAGCCGCCGGAACGCCGGCCGCATCCCGGGGACGTCCACGCCGATCCGGTTGATCAGCTCCTGGAACATCTGGATGTGGTTGCATTCCTCGGTCATCTCGTGCAGGCAGTAGCGGAACTCCGGTGATCCGTTGCGCAACTTCATGACGTACTGCATCAGCCCGCGGATGAGTACGCTCTCGAAGGCCGCGCCCACCTTGACCACGTTGGCGGTCCGCCATTTCCCGATCTCGATCTGCCGCCGCGGCGACTGCGATCGATACCACTCGGTGGCACCCAGTGGATCCAGTTCGGACGACAGCACCCAGCGCGGGTCGTTGTCGTCGAGGGCCAATTCCGGTGCGTCCCAGTCGATATCCAGGTAGGGGTCGAACTTCCGCCGGACGGATCCTTCGGACAGGATCGACAGCGCCTGCTGGTAGTCCGGTCCGTACCGTTCGACCCAGGACGATTGCGACAACGTCATCGGTGTCTCCTCTGTTCTGTGCGCCGACGCCGGAATGCGGTTCGGCACCACACAGTGCTGACTCCAGGATAAGTGGGACGCACGGTCTCAATCAATGTCGATTTGGTGAATCTCTCGGCCGCCGTCTGCCCAACACCGCCCGTACCGCCCGGGCGGTGCGATACTCGACCGGATCAGAATGCGAGGATTCAGTTGGCCAGTAGTTCACGCGGTGCGAGGGGAAATCCACGATGGCTGTGATCGCCGGCGGTCTGTTCATCGATTGGGAGCACCTGACCGGTCAGCCCAAGATCATCGTTGATCTGATCAGTTTCCCGGTCTTCAGCGCCCTGGCCGGTTGGCTGACCAACTGGACCGGTGTGCTGATGTTGTTCTGGCCCATCCAGTTTCGCGGTTTCCGGGTGCCCGGTCTGTCCCTGCTGTATCCGTACTTCCCGCGCCGGGTCCAGGTGCTGCCGACCTTCTCCGGGGATGGCAAACGGCTCGGCTTCCAAGGTTTCATCCCCGCCCGCGCGGAGAAGATGGCCAGCATCTGCGTCGATATGGCTATCATGCGGATCGGCAGCCCACGCGATTTCATCCATGAGCTCGACTTGCAGGGAATCGCCGACTATCTGGCCGAACACGCCCATGACCAGCTGCGGGACATCGTCGACGGGGTGATGTATCGGGAGAGCCCGGATCTGTGGCGGGCGGTCCCTAAGCCGGCGAAACAGATCCTGTACCAGCGCGTCGACCGGGAACTGCCGAGGCTGTGCCGGCATGCGTTCGAACAGCTCGGCGACAATGTGGACCAGCTCATCGACGTCAAGAGTTTCGTCATCCGGTATCTGAACGCCAACCCGGAGATTCTCAAGGATCTGACCACCACGATCGCCGCGCCCGAACTGCGCTTCATGGTGCGTATCGGCCTGCTGGGCGCGCCGTTCGGGCTGCTGCTCGCGCTGTATATGCAGGTGCACCACACGATTCCGGTGATCGGCTGGATTCCCGGCTGGACGGTGATCCTGACCGTCACCGCCATCATCGGTGTGCTGGTCAACATGATCGCGATCAAGATGGTGTTCGAACCGGGCGATCCCCAGCCTCGGTACAAATATCTGTGGAAGCAGGCCCTACTGGCCAAACGCCAGCCCCAAGCCGCCGCCGATCTGGCCGGAATTCTGGCCTACCGGGTGCTGACCCTGCCCAATCTGTCCGAGGAGTTGCTGTCGGGGCCCAATGGCGACAAAACCCTGCAGCTGGTCGAGCGCACGATCGCGGATGAGGTCACCGCGCAGCTCGGGCCGACCCGATCGGTGGTGCGCGCGGCATTCGGCGCCGGTCGCTTCGACAGCTTGCAGGCCGGTGCGGCCGGGGCCGCGGTGAGTCTGGCGCCGACCCTGGTCGAGGACGAGGCCTTCGCCAAGGATCAGGCCCGCAAGATCGACGAGTTCGCCGCGGGCAAACTCCAGCAGATGACACCCGGTGAGTTCATGGAGATGTTCTACGCCTCGGTGGAACAGGATGCCTGGCTGCTGTATCTGCACGGCGCCGCCCTGGGCATCGTGGTCGGCGCGGTCCATCTGGTGCTGTTCGGCTGGTGATGCGGCCGCGCATACACTTTCGGCCATGGCTGATCTCGAGGCACTACTCGACGACCTCACCGCCGAGAGTGCGGACCTGGACCACCTGGTGGCGTCGCTGGATGGCGATGGGTGGACCCGCCCCACACCCGCCGAAGGCTGGACCATCGCCCACCAGATCGGCCATCTGACCTGGACCGATGAGGTGGCGGTACGGGCAGCGACCGATCCGGACAGCTTCGCCGAGGTGATCCGCGAGGCCATGCGGAACATCGCGACCTTCATCGATGATGCCGCGGCCGACGTCGCGGCCAATCCCGGGACCGAACTGCTGGATCGGTGGCGGCGGGCCCGCACTGCCCTGGCCGAGGCACTACGCGAGGTTCCGGCCGGAACGAAACTGCCCTGGTTCGGCCCGCCGATGAGCCCGATGTCGATGGGTACCGCCCGGCTGATGGAGACCTGGGCGCACGGTCAGGATGTCGCCGACGCCCTGGGCGTGCGCCGCGAACCCACGGCACGGATCCGCAATATCGCACATATCGGCGTGCGGACCAGGGACTTCGCCTTCACTGTGCACAACCGCCCCGCCCCGGCCGAACCGTTCCTGGTGGAACTGTCCGCCCCGGACGGGTCGACGTGGAGCTGGGGGCCCGAGGACGCCGCTCAGCGGGTACGAGGATCGGCGGTGGACTTCTGCCTGCTGGTGACTCAGCGCCGGCATCGCGAGGACCTGGATCTGGTCGCCACCGGGCCCGACGCCGCCGAGTGGCTGACCATCGCGCAGGCCTTCGCCGGTCCCGCGGGAGCCGGACGCGCGGCGGGCCAGTTCGATCGGTGACGGGGCGTCCCGGCTACTGTGGCCGGGACGGAAATGCCGATGTGAGCGCAAAGGTGGCGAACGCCTATTCGTGGATGCGTTGCGCTCGTTGCCGACCGGACGTCGTTGGCCGGAGGTTCTGGAAGACCGCAGCTCGCAATAGGCGTTCGCCAGTCTTGTTCGGATACCCGGGCGTCAGCGGTCGGAAACCTAAACTGTGACCTTGATCGCAAGGTACCGGTTTCCACCGGTACCGCCTACTAGCCTGGTATGGGTATCGGCTTCCAATGGTGCGGGCCGGCTCTGACCCGATCACACCGGACAGTGATCACACCGGACAGGGCACAGGGGAACGAGGGGAGAGGCAGGACGCACCAATGACAGAGCAATCCGCGAAGTCCCGGTCCACCAGCCACATTCTTCAGCACACCGCCGTCGTCTTCGCCGGTATGGCGAGTATCGGGCTCACCGTCGGGGCGGGAACCTATATCGGCCACCAGATCGGCGCCGGCGAACTTCCGGAGGTCATCGGCTCGGGAATCCCAGCGGTGATCGGCACCGGGGCCGCCATCGACTCCAACCTGCACAGGGCGCTCGAACCGTCGGCGCCGCATGCGAAGAATCCGGCCCCGAGCCGGGTATCGCAAGTCCCACGGGCGGCAACCGGTACCCCGATTCCGAATCCGAACGCCGACCGGATCATCGCGCCGAGCGCTGACCCGTTACCGGTCACATCCGTCGTGCCCGCGTCCACGTCGAACGAGAATGCCTCCGTGGCATCATCTTTCGG
>JAFMQT010000530.1 GCA_017354515.1 Nocardia sp.
CGTCTTGGGCGGGACCTTGCGGTCGGGCAGGGCCGCCAGCAGGCGAGTGGTGGCGGCCGCGATCTCGGCGACCGCCTCGTCGACGGCGGGGCGGGTCGCCGGCGAGATGGAGCTGAGCCCGCCGACCTTACGGACGTACTGCAGGGCGGCCGCGTCGATCTCCTCGGGCGTGGCCGCCGGTTCCAGACCGCGCAGGGCGGTGATATTCCGGCACATAGCTCGAGGGTAGGCCGGAAAATCTAGAGCCGCACCGGGTAGGTCGTCTCCTGGATCTGCGGTTTGATCCGGCCCTCGACGAAGATCCCGTGCCAGATCATGAACACCAGCAGCGTCCACAATCGGCGGCTGTGATCGCCGCTGCCGGCCCGATGCGCCTCCAGCATGGCCTTGATCGCGGATTTGTCCAGTAGGTGATCGGTCTGCGATTCGGCGATCTGCGCGGCGGCCCAGTCGTAGAGTTCGGGTCCGCGCAGCCAATGCCGCAGCGGCACCGGGAATCCGAGCTTGGGGCGATGCAGCACATGCGCGGGCACGATGGACTCGAGCGCCCGCCGCAGCGCGTACTTGGTGGTCTCCTTGGTGATCTTCTGCTCGTAGGGGATCTGCTCGGCGATCCGGAACACCTCGGAGTCCAGGAACGGCACCCGCAGTTCGAGCGAATTGGCCATGGTCATCTTGTCGGCCTTGACCAGGATGTCCCCGCGCAACCAGGTGAACAGGTCCAGGTGTTGCATACGCGCCACCGGATCCCAGCCGTGCGAGCGCTGGTAGATCGGGGCGGTCACGTCCTGGTGCGTCCACTCCGGACGGAACTCGCGCAGCACCGACCGCAACTGGGCGTCGTTGAAACTACGGGCGTTGCCGTAGTAGCGCTCCTCCAGCGGCAGCGAGCCCCGATGCAGCAGGCTCTTGCCGCGGGTGCCGTCCGGAATCCGCTCGGACACCTTGCCGGCCAGCCGGCGCACGCCCTTCGGCAGATATTCGAAGGGCTTGAGCGACAACGGTTCCCGGTAGATCGTGTAACCGCCGAACAGTTCGTCGGAGCCCTCGCCGGAGAGTACGACCTTGACGTGTTTACGCGCCTCCTGCGCCACGAAATACAGCGGCACCAGCGCCGGATCGGCCACCGGATCGTCGAGGTACCAGACGATTTCGGGAATCGCCGCCGCGTACTCCTCGGGGCTGACCGTGCGGATGAAGTGTTTCGCCCCGATCGCCTCGGCGGTTTCGGCGGCCACATCGGCCTCGGAATAGCCCTCGCGCTCGAAGGCCGAGGTGAAGGTCAGCAGATTCGGATTGTGTTTGATCGCCAGCGCCGCGATCGCGGTGGAGTCGATGCCGCCGGACAGGAAGGCGCCGACCGTGACATCCGCGCGCATATGTTTGGCGACCGAATCCTCGAGCACCTCGGCGATCTCCCGGTAGCGGGCCTCCTCGGCGCCGGCCGCGAACGGGCGCACCCGGAACTCCGGGCGGAAGTAGCGGGTCACGGCCGGTTCGGCGCCGGGCTTCAGGGTGGCGTAGCAGCCCGATTCCAGGCGCCGGATATTCGTGTGCAGCGATTCGGGTTCGGGCACATACTGCAGCACCGTGTAGTGCTCGAGGGCGCGCGGGTCCAGCTCGTCGGAGACCCGCAGCGCCGGCAGCAGCTCCAGCAGGCTCTTCTTCTCACTCGCGTAGGCGGTGCCGCCCGGGCCGGTGGCCAGGAACAGCGGTTTGATGCCGAACGGGTCGCGGGCCAGCACCAGCTCCTGGGTTTCGGTATCCCAGATCGCGAAGGCGAACATGCCGCGCAGTTTCGCGAACGCGTCGGTGCCCCAGTGGTGGTAGGCGGCGACGATGGCCTCACCGTCACCCTCGGTCTCGAAGGTGGCGCCGTACTCGGCGGTCAGCTGCTCGCGCAGTTCCAGGTAGTTGTAGATCTCACCGTTGAAGGCCAGGGCGTAGCGTTGCGGACTCTCCGGCGGACCCCAGCGCAGCGGCTGATGCGAATGTTCGATATCGATGATCGACAGCCGGTTGAAGCCCAAGATGATGTGCTCGTCGTGCCAGGTGCCGCGCTCATCGGGCCCGCGGTGGCGTCCGCACCGCAAGGCGTCGTAGACCTGCTCGACGACGGAGTCGGTCGCCTCATCGGCGGTCAGAAATCCCAGCAGGCCACACACTGCGTCGAGAACCTCGTTTCGGATCGGGTTACGCGATGAACGTTCCAACACCAAGAACATTCGAAATCAGTTCCCGAGTATGCCGCACCGGCGCTCATCGTGCCGATCGGCGTCCATCTTCGTCCGGAGTGTCGAAACCGACCCGGGCACAACGCGGGAGCCGGTTTGGTCTACGCTGCGTAGTACTCGGGAACTCCCGTGGTCGGTCGCGCGTTCGGCACGATTCGCGGAAGGGTACCGAACATGCTGAAAACGGTCGCTTGCCTCCTGGCGGCACCGTGTCGGATGGACGACCAGGAAGGCGTTGAGCGTGGCGCACAAGGCGAGCGAAGCGATCGGGGCACGACCCGCCCGGGGTCGGCGGGGCCGCATCCTTCGGCGGGCCGGGCTGGCGGTGTCCATGGGGATCACCGTGATGGCCGTCTCCGGCTGCTCGATCGACAATTCGGTGCTGCGGTTCGGCTGGCCGACGGGTGTCACCCCCCAGGCCACCCGGATGCGGGAACTGTGGACGTGGTCCGTGGTCGCCGCGCTGGCGATGGGTGTGCTGGTCTGGGGTCTGACCTTCTGGACCGTGGCCTTCCACCGCAAGAAGAAGACCTCCCCGGAATTCCCGCGGCAGACCGGGTACAACGTGCCGCTGGAGCTGACCTACACCGCGATCCCGTTCGTGATCATCGCGGTGCTGTTCTACTTCACCGTGGTCGTGCAGAACTACGTGCAGGACAAGAACACCCACCCGGATGTGGTCGTCGATGTGACCGCGTTCCAGTGGAACTGGAAGTTCGGCTATCAGACCGTCACCGGATCGGACGGCACGGTCTACGACGGTGTCGACCACGCCCGGATGGCGGCCAACGAACAGATGAAGGCCGAGTACCGGGAGAAGAAGGCAGACGGGCATCCGCAGCCGGGCCCGGACCACGGCCTGCCCGCCCAGGACGTCTCCTACCTGCACTACGA
>JAFMQT010000531.1 GCA_017354515.1 Nocardia sp.
GGCGACGATTTCGGCGTCGTAGAGGTCTCGATGCCAGACCCGGGGCCCGAACTTCTTGGCGATATCCTTGGCGAAGGCGCGGCGGAACTGCGGGTCGGCCAGATATTCGTGGCGGCGCATCAGGTCTCGGATGTTGAGTGCGGCCACACCTGAGCCGAATTCCTCGAAGACCACCAGATCCACACCGTCGGCATACACCTCGAACGGTACCGGCAGATGTTGCCAGCGGAACTGTGCGCCCAGCACCCGATTCACCAGTGCGGCAGCGGTTGTCGCCACCCGCACCACGGTGCGGTCGGCCTTGATGTCGGCGGCCGAGATCAGTGTGGTCTTGAGCGGCTTGCCGCGGTGGCGGGCGCTCTGCCGGAAGAACTGCGCGACCTCGACTCGGCTGGTCAGATTCGGGGTGCTCTGGTGGACCCGGCCGCGTTCGCGCAGTACATCATTGAGCTCCCGGTACTCCGACCAGGAGGCGTAGGTGGAGGGCAGTTGTCGTCCCGGGAAGCGTTTGCCCTCGAGTTTGGAGAACGAACTGCGGATCGTGGACAGCCCGAGGAAGCCGGCGTCGAGGGCGTCGGTGAGCATCCGCACCATCTGCCCGCGTTCGGACCGGGTCGGTTTCACCGTGGCGTCGGAGGCGCGATCCAACCCCATCACTGCCACCCGGATATCGGAATGCCCAAGGAACGCAGCGACATTCACCCCGAGTGGCCGCGCGCGCAGCGCCTCGGCGTAACTTTTGGGATCGTCCCAGTCCTGATGTTCCTTGACCGCCGAATGCACCACATCCCACGGCAGTGCCTCGACCCGCGCGAACATGTCGGCGCAGTCCTGGGCCTGGGCGTACACCGTGGACAGCGAGCAGTTGCCGAAGACGACGGAGGTGACCGCGTGCCGCGCGGATTCGCCGAGTCCCGGCGCGATCAGCACTTCGGCGTCGTAGTGGGTGTGCACGTCGATCAGGCCGGGCAGCACCCACCGGCCGGTGGCATCGATCGTGCGAACACCGTCGGGCAGACCGGTTCCGATGGCGGCGACCACGCCGTCGGCGATCGCGATATCGGCGGTGATCGGCGGGGCACCGGTCCCGTCGTAGACCTTCCCCCCGCGAATTACGACGTCATACCCGGTCATGGCGACCTCCGAACACTTTCGACAACTGCGCTGCAGCGACAACCGCGCAATACCACTGTATCCAATGCATAGGGCCGATATCGGCGGGTATCGCACAGGCAGAACAGCGGGTGCGGTCCGGCTTCCCGGTGCGCCGCGCCCGGTGTGGAAGGGAGGAGATCATGCCCAAGACCACCGGCCGCGGCGATCCGAAACCCGCGGAATTGCCCGGCACCCTGCGCCGTTCGGACACACACGCGCAACGCCTCTTCGCCGAGGCCCACGATTCGGCGCTCCAGGAATACCGCAGCGAGCAGCGCGCGCATCGGGTCGCCTACGCCGCGCTCAAACACAGCTACGAGAAGGTGGGCGATCACTGGGAGGCCAAGAAACACCCGGGCCCCTCCGATGAACGCGCCAGCGAGGGCGGACCGGACGCCTCGGGCCCGACCGCCGAGGGGGTCGACGCCAACGCCTCCAAACAGCATCTGCTCGGGATCGCCCAGCGGCTCGATATCGCCGGGCGTTCCCGGATGAACAAATCCGAACTCGTCGAATCCATCCGGCGAGCGAATGAGCGTTCCCGGCGCCGAGCCCGGTGAGGAGCCGGGCGCAGATGCGATCAGTGACAGTGCCGCGGTGGCGAATTCGCCGTGTGCTCGAAGCCTCGGCGACCACGTCGGTCGGGTAGGTGAATATCCTCGCGGTTCCTGATCCGGCGGTGCTCGCACAGCAGCCACGCGATACCGGTGGCGCCGGTCGCGACCGCGGCGGTCGCGGCCACCACCGCCCACCCCGCGAATCCGTAACCCGCGGCCGTGATGGTGAGAGCTACCGCGATCACCGCTATCGCGAGCATGATGATTCCGGGCAGATTATGTTCGTTGACGAGGCCTTCGCCGGCGTAATCGCCGGTGCTGTGTGCGGAGTCGGGGTATCCGGGCTCCCCGGGGCGTGGGCGCCGGAACGAGCGCGTGCGGATGCGGTCGTGGGTCATGACCTACCTCCTGTGTATCGGCGTCGTCTACGCTGCGCCTACCCCCGGTCGGCGTCACTACACAGCGGACGGTGAAGCCGCCGGTCACCGGGCGCGGTCGAATTGCCGCGCGATCCGGCGAAACCGTTACGCGGACTCCGCGATGAAATGCCCGCGGATTGCGGGCGACCGCCGCTTGTGGTCGCCCGCACAAAATGATTGTGGTGGTCGACACATTGCCTGCGAGGCCGGAATGGGAATAGCGTCGAGAGGGCGGCGAGCGAATCGTAAGAATCTCGCCGCAATGCTGTCTGAACTGGTATTTCGGATCCGATAAATCAGTGCCTGGTCAGGTATGTGCACCCTTTCTGAGCAATGGTTTACCTAATTTCGGGCAGCCTTACATTGCTGGTGGCCTGCCGGAAAAGTCATTAACGTTTTCCTCGTGCTGTTGATGAAAGAGGAAATTACGGCGACCGCGCCGCGCCTGGCAACCGGGGGCGGTAGCGCGGTGGCGGCGCGCCTGAATTGGCTGCGCGCCGGCGTACTGGGCGCCAACGACGGAATCGTATCGATGGCCGGCATCGTCATCGGCGTCGCGGCGGCCACCGCCGATCGCGGCACCATCATGACCGCGGGCACCGCCGGATTGGTCGCGGGTGCGGTATCGATGGCGCTGGGGGAGTACGTTTCGGTCAGTACCCAGCGCGACAGCGAACGTGTCCTGCTCGACGGTGACCGGACCACGCGGCCCGCGCTGGACTTGGCTGAACGCGCTGCGCTCTACGAGCGCCGCGGCCTGTCACCGGCGACCGCCCGCCGAGTGGCCGAAGAACTGACCGAACGCGACGCGTTCGGAGCCCACGCCGAGGCCGAACTCACCAACCCGGCGCATGCCGCGCTGTCCTCGGCGGTCTCGTTCACCATCGGTGCGCTGCTGCCGCTGCTGGCGATCCTCGCCCCGGCGGCCGTGCGGATCCCGCTCACCGTGATCGCGGCCGCGGCGGCGCTGGCATCGACCGGCGCCGCGGGAGCCT
>JAFMQT010000532.1 GCA_017354515.1 Nocardia sp.
GGATGAGCCCGGCCCTCGCGGAGTCAGTGCCTAGGCGCTTCCGGCACCGCTAGCGGCGAAGGCGGTGAACAGGGTGGTCAGCACCGTCAGGAAGCTGGAGTCGAACATGTGAGTACCTTTCGAAGTCTTATGCGGCCGTCAGCATGCACCGCGAATATGTCCGCCAGGTTATGCCAGAGTGAAGCGCAGTGCTCGCCGGCCGGGAGGGATCGTGGCCCCGGTCACCAGCTCCACTTTCTCGGAACTCATGCCATCCATTCTTGAGAATGTCATTCTTGAAATCCAGTATGGAATTTCCGAGCCGGAGGTACGGAGCGACGATGACCGATGATCTGGGAGCCGCGGGACTGCGGTTCGAACGCGACGGAGTGATCGGCTGGTGTGTGATCGACCGGCCCGCCGCCCGCAACGCCCTCACCCCCGCCATGTACTTCGGCATCAAACGCGCTGTGCAGCTGGTGAATTCGGACCCCGAGCTGGCGGCGTTGATCATCACCGGAACCGGAGATGTCTTCGCGCCCGGCGGTGATCTGGGCGGGCGTTCCGAACCCGGTGACGATATGCCGCCACTGACCGGTCCCGAGGTGCTGCCGTTCACCACGGTGCGCGACAGCCGGGCGCCGGTGATCTCGGCGGTGAACGGGATCTGCCAGGCCGGCGGACTGCTGATCGCCATGATGTCCGATATCGCGGTGGCCAGTGAACGGGCCACCTTCCGGGTGCCGGAACTGTTGCGCGGCATCGTCGATGCTACCTATTCGGCGATTCTGCCGGCGCATGTCGGCGTGGCGGTGGCCCGGGATCTGATGCTGTCGGGCCGGCGTTTCGACGCCGCGGAGGCGCAGCGGCTCGGGGTGATCAGTCGTGTTGTGCCACACGAGAAGTTGCGCGAGGAGGCGGTAACCGCGGCGAAGCAGGTGCTGCAGACGGGCCCACAGGCGCGGGCGCACGTCAAGCGGATGCTGCATTCGCACTACGGCCCGATCGACTACCAGACCATGTTCCTGTCGCTGGAGACCTCGCCGGAGCCGCGCGAAGGTATGCGCGCCTTCATGGAAAAGCGTGCGCCGGAATGGGTTCCGGAGGAAATGGCACCGGACTGGTCACATAAGTAACCAGTCCAGTCCCGCCGATCGATCAGTTCGGTGTGCGGGGGGTGAATGTGATCGGCAGGCTCAGCGGCGAACGGGTCAGACCGGCGTGGTATTCGATCCGGGCGCCCTCGGCCAGGGCGATATCGTCCATGCGCGCCACGATCTCCTCGAGCGCTACCCGGATATTGAGCCGGGCCAGATTCGATCCGGCGCAGCGGTGCGGTCCGGCGCCGAAGGCGAAGTGGCGGTTGCGAGATCGGTTCGGATCGAAGGTGTGCGGGTCCGGGAACTCACCGGCGTCGCGATTGGCGGAGGCCCAGTGGATCAGCAGCTTATCGCCGGCGGCGATCTTATGGCCGCCGAGTACGTCTTCGCGCACCGCGGTGCGGCCGACCGAGACGAACGCCGAATCAAGCCGCAGCGCTTCCTCGACCGCCTTCGGCATCAACTCGGGACGTTCCCGCAACATGGCGGGAATGTGCGGTTCGCGGCAGAACCGTTCCAGCACCAAACCCAGTGTTCCGGCGGTGGTCTCGAGTCCACCGAGGATCAAAAGCTGTACGGCGCCGATCTTTTCGTCGTCGGTGAGCGGAACGCCGTCGATCTCGGCGGCCAGTACGGCGTCGACCACATCCCCGCGCGGCTCACTCGCGCGACGCCGGTCCAGGAAGCCCTTGACCCACGCGTACAGGCCCCGCCAGTTCTCGGCCGCATCGGGGTGATTGGGCACCGAGGACAGCGACGCCAGGCGCGAGACCTCGTCGAGTTCGTCCAGTGGGGCCCCGATCGCGAATTCGAAGAAGGCCTGGCTGGGCAGCTTGCGGGCGAAACCGTCCATGAATTCGACCTGCCCGTCGGCGACGAATTCCTCGATCAGCCGCACCACGAGCTCGCGGGTGGGCGGTTCGTACTCGGCGACGGCGGCCGGCGTGAAGTAGGGCGTGATCAGGCTCTTGAATGCCCGTTGCGCGGGCGGGTCGACCTCGACCGGCAGATTGCGCACCACACCTCTACGGCCGGCGACCGACAGCCCGTGCTCGGAGCTGAAGGTGCCCCAGTTCTGGGCGACGCTGAGCACTTCCTCATAGCCGGTGGCCACCCAGAATCCGCCGTGCTCCTCGCTGCGGGCGACCGGGGACAGCTCGCGCATCCGCGCCATTGTGGCCGGCATGGTGGCGGCGAGTTCTTCGGACAGGTGATCGAAGTGGTGCAAGCACCAATCATCCGGCAGCCGTTCACCGTTCAGCTCGGCTGTCGACGCACCGGCGGGTGTGGTCGGGTTCTCCATGGTTTCCCCTGCGGGTCGGGCACCGAGTGGTACGAATTCACATTAACAGGGTGAGTGATTACTTTCTAGCGGCTGCACATTCCAGCGGCTCCGGGCACGTCAGCGCCTACGATGTGTGAGTAAGCTCTTACTCTCACCCGTCCGGCAGCGGTGGAAACCGCGGTCAGGGAGGATCTCCATGTCGACAAGCACTCGAGCGCCGGGGCAGCTCCCGCCGTTTCTCGACGGCCGCACCAAACAGTTGCTGATCGGCGGAACCTGGGAGCCCGCCGCGACGGGCGAGACCTTCGCCAGTATCAACCCCTCCACCGGTACCCCGATCGCCGAACTGGCCCGCGCCGGCGCCATCGACGCCGATCGTGCGGTCGGCGCGGCCCGGTCGGCACTCGAGGGGCCGTGGCGCGCCATGGCGCCCCGGGACCGGCAGGCGTTGCTGTGGGCGTTCGCGGACAAGGTGCAGGAGAACTTCGAGGAACTGCGACTGCTCGAGGCCCTGGATATGGGTTCACCGCTGGGTAAGCGACGGCCCACCGGTCGCGCCTGGGAAGCCGAGGTGCTGCGGTACTACGCGGGCTGGGCGACCAAGATCCACGGTGAGACGTTGCCGAATTCGATTCCCGGCTCGGTGTTCAGCTACACGGTCAAAGAACCCGTCGGCGTGGTCGCGGCGATCGTGCCGTGGAATCGGCCGGTGGCCAACGCGGTATGGAAGATCGCGCCGGTGCTGGCGACCGGATGCAC
>JAFMQT010000026.1 GCA_017354515.1 Nocardia sp.
ATACATGGCCGCGAACAGCACATCGCCGCTGCGATCTCCGGTGAACATGCGGCCGGTGCGGTTGGCGCCGTGCGCGGCCGGTGCCAGGCCGATCAACAGCAGGCGGGCGTCGGCGGGCCCGAATCCGGGAACCGGTCGGCCCCAATAGGTTTCGTCTTGGAAGGCGGCGCGTTTCTCGCGCGCGACCTGTTCGCGCCAGGCGGTCAGGCGGGGGCAGGCCCGGCATTCGATCAGGTCGGCGTCCATGGCCGGTAGGTCCGGATAGCAGTCGGGTGTCAACGGGGCCTCCGAGGTCGAATGTCCGGCCGGGAATGTCCTGGAAGATCGGTCCGGTGAGTCGGTTCGTCGGGTGAATCGGCTCACAGTGGGGTCTTTGTCGATGTTGATAGCATGGCGTTTCCACACCGGTTGGTCCGCCGCATCGACGTTGCGCCGGCCAGTGCGATCACATCGAGAGAGTTTCTTGGATGCAGTTCGAAATCGTCGAGCGGGACGAGACGTGGGTGGCCGGTCTCCCGGTACGAAGTCCCAGGCGCGCCTTGCGAAAACTGCGCGACCGTGATCTGGAGGCGGCCTGGGCCACGGTTCTGCATCAGGATCTGGGGGGTCCGCTGGCCTGTTCGTATACCGATTACTCCACCGAGTTGGGCACCTTCAACACCCAGGTCGTCGGGTACGAATGTACGTCCTTCGACCAGGTCACGCGGGGGCATATCATCTCGCGGCTGCCCGCGGGAACCTACGCGCGGTTTTCCTCACTGGGCAACTTTCCGCAGATCATGACCGATTTGTGGACTCAGATCGCCTACGCCGAGGAACATAATCAGATCAAACGGACCTATTCCGGCGATCTGGAGTGTTATCCGCACGCCTACAAGATCGATTTGTACTTGGCGGTAGCGGCCCGATGAGCTATTCGATCGTGGTCCGCGATACCGCGCTGTACGGCGGGCTGGTGGTGCCGCGGATGCGCCCGAGTTTCAAAGTCAGCAATGGTGAGCTGATCGAATTTCTGCGCGATCGGCTGCGCGATCGCCCGACCGGCGACTCGCTCTACACCGTCTACGTCCCGGACCCATCGGGCAACTACAACGTGCTGGTCAGCTACGAATATCGCGGTCCCGCCGAGGTTCCGGTGGGGGATGTGATGGTCCGGGTGCCCAAGGGGGTGTACGCGGTTTTCCGGCCCAACGGTGACTATCACGACCCGGTCGAGGACGTCTGGGCGCAGGTCGACGACGCCACCGCCTCGGCCGAGATATCCCGGGCCTATCACGAGGAGATCGAGGCGTGGCACGGTCCTGACCGGCTGGAGTTGTTCATCTCGATACTCGTATGAGATTCTGATTGCCGTAAGTTAGCCATATCTAAACTGGGCGGTCGCTTTGTTTAGCATGATTGATGCCATCAGGGCTACGACCAGCTGTTTTGAAATTTCCCCAAGGGGAGTTTCGGGATATTTGCCAATCATCTGGCCGGGGTCGTTCAAATGACGGATACTGCCCAGGACGGACCTATCCGAGACTGGTGGTCACGGCTGCCCGAGCGCATCGGACCGGACCGCGGAGTGCATGCAGAACAGATTAGGAAGCGTATGAGTTGGCTGGAGCCGAGCCCGACGGGCCGCGTCGATGTCGACAGGGCCGATCGGCCACACAGCGAACTCACCGCGATTTCGCCGCATAACGCCGATACACTAGCTTCGGTTCAGGGCGGAAGCATCGATGCTCGGGGCGTGGACGCACTTCCCCTGACATGCCGTGGATAGCGTGATCGGAGACAAGGTGCCTCGGCGAACGCTCGACTCGCTGGTGACTCAGGTCGCCGCGGAGTTGATGGGGGTCGACGCCACCACGATGGTGGCAGCGACCGAACGAGTTCTGTCCAGACTGGTCGAGCATTTCGATGTCGACTCCAGCTTCGTCCGGCATACCGATCGCGAGCAGCGGGCCACCGTGCTGGTCGCCGAGTGGCCACCGCGGCCGACGCGGCAGCCGGATCCCCTGCGGGTCATCTACTTCGAGCAGGCCGACGCGGTATTCGACTACTTCGAACACGGCACCGAGCCGATGATCGCCCGCCCGATTCCGGAATTCGCCGAATTCCAGCGTGCGGTCGCGGAGAAATACGGCGCCGACGAGATCACCACGGCGATCGTGCCTTTGATGTCGCGCGGCGAACCGACCGGACTGCTCGGTTTCGTCAAACTCGGCGACCGCGAGTGGAGCGCTCGCGAAATCGAGGTGCTGAAGGTGATCGCGGCCCTGCTGGCCCAGCTGCAGGCGCGGGTGGTGGCCGAGGAACGCTTGCGCTACATCGCTTTACACGACGATCTCACCGGTCTGGCCAATCGCCGGGCGCTGCTGGAACATATGGAGGAACGGCTGCGGCCGGGCAGTCCAGGACCGGTGGCCGCGTTCTTCCTCGATTTGGATCGACTCAAGGCGCTCAACGACTTTCTCGGGCACACCGCGGGTGACAACTTCATTCGCACGCTGTCCGGGCGGCTCACCGAACATCTGGATCCCGGCGATATGATCGCCCGCCTGGGCGGCGACGAATTCGTCATCGTGCCGGCCAATCCGGTGGATCCGGTCGCCGCCGAACTCGAGGCCAATCGGATCCAGCAGCTCATCACGCGCCGGGTCTCGGTGGGACGCGAGACGGTCAGCCGCGGCGTGAGTGTCGGTGTGGCACTGGGGATGCCGGGCGAGACCACGGTGGGCGACCTGCTGCGGCGGGCCGATCACGCCCTGCTGTCGGCCAAATCCGGTGGCGGCAACGGGGTCGCGGTCTTCACCGACGCCATGCGGACGCAATTCGAACTGCAGGACGATGTCGAACTGAATTTGCGCGGCGCGGTGTCGGACGGTTCGCTGCTGCTGCACTATCAGCCCGAGGTGGATCTGCGGACCGGGCGGATCGTGGCGCTCGAGGCGCTGGTGCGCTGGCAGCACCCCACTCGCGGATTGCTGCCGCCCGGTGCCTTCGTCGGGGTGGCCGAGGCCACCAATCTCGCCGGTGAGCTCGGCCGCTGGGTATTGCGTTCGGCCTGTGCGCAACTGGCGAAGTGGCGCCGCGCCGGACTGGCCTCGAATGTGGTCATCCGGATCAATGTGTCGCCGGTGCAGCTGGTCAGCCTCGACTTCGTCGAATGTGTCGAGGATGTGCTGCTGCGGCACGGAATCGACGGCAGCTCGGTGTGTTTGGAGATCACCGAACATGTCGTGGTCTCGGATCTGGCTCGTACCCAGGTGACTCTGCGCGGCCTCAAGCGGATGGGGGTGCAGATCGCCATCGACGATTTCGGCACCGGCTACAGTTCGCTATCGCATCTGAAGGCACTGCCGGTCGACGCGGTCAAGATCGACCGCGGTTTCGTACAGCGGCTCGGGGCCAGTACCGACGATTTGGCGATCGTGAAATCCATTGTCGGACTGGCCGGTTCGTTCGGTCTGGGCGTGGTCGGCGAGGGTGTGGAGACGGCGGTGGCGGCGCGCACGCTGGTCGGACTCGGATGCTATCGGGCCCAGGGCTTCCTGATCGCGCGGCCGATGCCCGCCGGTGAGGCCGAGCCGCATCTGATCGAGGGACGGATTCCGCTCGATCTGGAACTGCCCAGGGTGGCCCGGGGCGTGCACCGCATCTGACGCGCGAGCGCGTGTGATTAAGTGAGCCTTCGACCCAGCTTTACCCGGTGTTGGTCCGGGTGGCCCACTGGAAGGTAACGATCACCGCGTGCGTATCGCTCAACTGGCCAATTTCTACGGTCCCAGGTCGGGCGGCCTCCGGACGGCACTTCATCATCTCGGCGCCGGATATGTCGCGGCCGGGCACGAGGTGATCCTGATCGTCCCGGGGCCCCGGCGTGGCGAGGAGATCCTGCCCAACGGTGTGGTCCGGATGACGGTTCCGGCGGTGAAGATCCCGTGGACCGGCGGATATCGGGCGGCCGACCCGCGGCCGGTGGCCGATCTGCTGACCGCGCTGGACCCCGACGCGCTCGAGGTGTCGGACCGGTTGACGCTGCGCGGCTTCGGCAAATGGGCGCGCCGGCGCGATATCGCCTCGGTGATGATCTCGCACGAACGCCTGGACCGGCTGATCGGGCAGGTGCTGCCGCCGCCGGCCGCACGGCATTTCGCCGATATCGCCAATGGCCGCTCGGCCGCCGATTACGACATGGTGGTGTGCACCACCGACTTCGCCCGCCAGGAATTCGAGCGCATCGACGCCGAGAATGTCGCGCTGGTGCCGCTGGGGGTGGATCTGGAGATGTTCGCCCCGCATCGGCACGATCGGGCGCTGCGCGACCGGCTGGGCGGGGCGCATCTGATGGTGCACTGCGGCCGGCTGTCGGTGGAGAAGCGCGTCGACCGCAGTATCGAGGCCGTGCAGCGGTTGCGCCGCGACGGTGTGAACGCGCGGCTGGTGGTCGCGGGGGATGGGCCGCGGCGGGAGGCGCTGATGCGCCAGGCCCGCAGTGTGGCCGAACTGCCCGACGGCCGGCCGGGCGTGCACTTCACCGGATTCATCGACGATCGCAGTGCGGTGGCGACGTTGCTGGCCAGTGCCGATGTCTCGATCGCGCCGGGTCCGCACGAAACCTTCGGCCTGGCCGCCCTGGAGGCCCTGGCCGCCGGAACGCCGGTGGTGGCCAGCCGATCATCGGCACTGGCCGATATCGTGACAGCCGAATGTGGGGCGGTGGCCGCCGACCATCCCTCGGCCTTCGCCGAGGCGGTCAGCGATGTGCTGGCGCGTCCGGCCGGTGCGCGCCGGCAGGCCGCGCGTTCGCGGGCCGAGCAGTTCCCGTGGCCGGTCGCGGTGGCCGGGATGCTGTCGGTTCTGGGCGCCGCGTCGTAATCGGGCGGCTCGGTACGTTCGCGTCCGGCAGCACGTATGCTCCAGGCGATGGAGATGACGGCCCGGTCGCCCGGTCGCGGGTGGCACGGCAGAACGATCGAGAGACTGCGTGCGTGATCGCTTGAAGTCGGTGAGCGGGAAGAAAACCCTCGTGACCGGCGCGGCCAACGGTATCGGGCGGGCGACCGCGATTGCCGTGGCGGCGCGCGGCGCCGAACTCGTACTGACCGATATCGACCCGGACGGGCTCGCGGCGACCGTCGACGAGATCGACCGGGCCGGTGGCAAGGTGCTGGTCTCGCGCGCACTCGATATCAGCGACTACGACGCGGTCGCCACCTTCGCCGACGAGGTGCACGGCCGGGTCGGCTCGCTCGATGTGGTGATGAATATCGCCGGGGTCTCGGCCTGGGGCACGGTGGAGAATCTCGAACATCGGCACTGGCGGTCGATGATCGATGTGAATCTGATGGGCCCGATCCACGTCATCGAGAGTTTCCTGCCTCCGATGGTGCGGGCCGGGCGCGGCGGTGCGCTGGTGAACGTGTCCTCGGCGGCCGGACTGCTGGCCTTCCCGTGGCACGCGGCCTACAGCGCGAGCAAATTCGGGCTGCGCGGGGTGTCGGAGGTGCTGCGGTTCGATCTCGAACGCCACGGCATCAGCGTTCACCTGGTGGTTCCTGGTGCGGTCGACACCCACCTGGTGCAGACGGTGGAGATCGCCGGTGTGGACCGCGAGGATCCGCGAGTCAAGCGCTATATCCGGGGATTCCAGCGGCACGCGGCCACTCCGGATCAGGCCGCGCGGGCCATTCTGTCGGGAATCGAGAAGGGACGTTTCCTGATCTATACCTCCTTCGATGTGCGTTTCGGCTACTGGTGGGCGCGCAAATTCGCCTGGCCGTACGAGTTCGCGATGCGCCGGGCCAACAACCGGTTCAACAGCTTTCTGCGCTGACGTCGGCGGTGCATTCCCGGGCGTCGGCGGCCTCGCAGAGTGGCGAGTCGGCGCATTTGACATCCAGGGTGCGCGCGCCCGGCCCCTCGTCGCCGAGCCGGTCATGATAATTGACGATGCGGCAGGTGCCCAATGAAAGACAGCCGCAGCCGATGCAGCCGGTGAGATTGTCCCGCAGCCGGGTCAGCTGTTCGATGCGCTGATCGAGCTCACCGCGCCAGGTGATCGATAAACGTTCCCAATCCTTGCGATTGGGGGTGCGGCCCTCGGGTAGGGTATCCAGGGCGTCGCGAATCTCGCTGAGTGGTATGCCGACCCGTTGCGAGATCCGGATGAAGGCCACCCGGCGCAGTGTCTCCCTGGAATACCGTCGCTGGTTGCCGCTGGTGCGGCGGCTGCTGATGAGCCCCTCGCGTTCGTAGAAGTGCAGCGCCGATACGGCTACTCCGCTGCGTTCGGAGAGTTGGCCGGGGGTGAGCTCCTTGGCGTGCCAGGTAGTCGGCTGCATACCTTAACGATACTTGAGGTTTCGGATATCGGTGCCGAAATGGCGAACTTCCGGTCGGGGTGTCTCATCGGATATTGCGTGCCAACCCGACGGGGTCCGATTACGGTCGGGGATATGGAGACTGAGGCGGTGCCATCGTCGCGGCCGTTTTCCGTGACGACCGAGGTGGGCGCATTGCGCGCGGTCCTGCTGCACCGCCCCGGCGACGAACTGCGCCGGCTCACCCCGCGAAATAACGATCAACTCCTGTTCGACGGCATTCCGTGGGTCGAGCGCGCCCAGACTGAACACGACACCTTCGCCGATCTGATGCGCGGGCGCGGAGTCGAGGTGCTGCTGCTGGCGGATCTGCTGACCGAAACGCTCGCGGTCAGTGGCGCCGGGCGCAGTATGGGGATCACCGCTGCCGTGGACGCACGCCGGGTCGGCTATGCGCTCGCCGAGGAATTGCGTTCTCATCTGCGCACCGTCCAGGCGCCCGAACTGGCCCGAATTCTGATGGCGGGGATGACTTTCGACGAACTGCCGTTCGAACCCGATGCGGCCTCGCTGGTGCGGCGCATGCATCACGGCAGCGACTTCGTCATCGATCCGCTGCCGAATCTGCTGTTCACTCGTGATTCGTCGTTCTGGGTCGGGCCCAAGGTCGCGATCACCTCACTGGCGCTGCCGGCCCGGGCCCGCGAGACCACGCTGACCGATCTGGTCTACGCGTTCCATCCGCGCTTCCTCGGGGTGCGCCGGGCCTACGAATCGCATACCGCCCCCATGGAGGGCGGGGATGTGTTGCTGCTGGCGCCCGGTGTGGTGGCGATCGGGGTGGGGGAGCGGACCTCACCGGCGGGTGCGGAAGCCTTGGCGCGCAGCCTGTTCGACGACGGCCTGGCGCGCACCGCGGTGGTGGTGCCGATCGCCCAGAACCGCGCCACCATGCACCTGGACACCGTCTGCACCATGGTCGACACCGACGCGGTGGTCATGTACCCGGGGGTGCAGAACTCACTGTCCGCGTTCACTATTCGCGCCGACGGCGCCGCCGTGCGGATGAGCGGGCCCGACCCGTTCCTGATCGCGGCCGCCGAGGCGATGGGCATCGATAAGCTGCGCGTCATCGACACCGGCCTGGACGGGGTGACCGCCGAACGTGAGCAGTGGGACGACGGCAACAACACCCTGGCCCTGGCGCCGGGGGTGGTCGTTGCCTACGAACGCAACGAGCACACCAATGCCCGGCTGGCCGCCGCCGGAATCGAGGTGCTGACCATTCCGGGCTCCGAACTCGGATCCGGGCGCGGTGGACCGCGATGCCTGTCCTGTCCCCTCTCGCGCGCGGAGGTGGTGTAGCCGATGCTGCCGATTCCGGTCGACCACAATTCGACGGTGCCGCCGTACGAACAGTTGCGCCTGGGCATCATCGACCAGGTGCAAGCAGGAAAGCTGGTCGCCGGCACCAAGATTCCGACGGTCCGGGCGCTGGCCGGGCAGCTCGGACTGGCCCCGAATACGGTGGCGCGGGCATATCGTGAACTGGAACAGGACGGAGTGCTCGAAACCCGCGGGCGGCTGGGATCTTTCATCGCCTCCTCGGGGGATCCGACCCGCGATGCCGCCGGTCGCGCGGCCAGTGACTATGTCGCGGCCATCCGCAGATTGGGCGTGGCCGACCAGGCCGCCATCGACTATGTGCGGGCCGCGGTGGAGAACGGCGGTTAGGCTCCCGTGGCAACTCAGCGCCAGCTCGGCAGCCAGAGATGGTCGTGCCAATTACCGGGAGTGATCGGTAATGCGGTCAGAATCGGCCACAGCCAGATGAAGTTCGCGATCACGAGCCCGATGTACAGGCACACCAGCAGCAGGCCCAGACTGCGCCGTTCGGTGGCCGCCGCATGCCATCGGCCCCAGGGGCCGCGCACCAGCGCGGACGGTCCCAGGATATCGCCGAGGGTCAGTGCCAGGCCCATGACCAGGAACGGCGCCATCGGCACGGCGTAGAAGTAGTACATCTGCCGATCCAGATCGGCGAACCAGGGCAGCAGACCGGCGCTGTAGCCGACCACCATCGCCGCGTACCGCCAGTCCGGACGCGTGATCGCGCGCCACAGCGCCCAGGCCAGCATGGGCAGCGACAGCCACCACATCGCCGGGGTGCCGACCAGCAGGACGGCCTTGACGCAGGCGTTCTGCCCGCAGCCGGTGACACCGGAGTCGGCGTAGTAGTACAGCATCGGCCGCAACCCCATCGGCCACGACCACGGTTTGGATTCCCACGGATGATGGTTCCCGGCCGAATTGGTCAGGCTGGAATGGAATTTCAGCGATTCGGCCTGGTTGTGCCACAGTGCGCGCAACGCGTCCGGAATCCAGGACCAGGGTCCGCCGGTCCCGATGGCGTTGCCGACCGAATACCGGTCGTAACCGTCCTCGCTGGCGAACCAGCCCCAATAACTGGCCAGGTAGATCAGCAGCGGAATCAGCACCAGAACGTAGAGTGCGGGGCCGAGATCGCGGACCGCTGCGCCCACCCAGGGGCGGCGGACCCCATAGGCGCGCCGAGCCGCCACATCGAAGCAGATCGTCAGCAGGCCGAAGAACAGAATGAAGTAGATCCCCGACCATTTGGTGCCGCAGGACAGCCCCAGCAACGCACCCGCGCCGAATCGCCACCAGCGCACGCCCAGCCGCGGCCCGAAATCGGTGAGCCCGATCCGGCCCTCGGCATCGGCGCGGGCCAGCCGGGCGCGCACCTCGTCGCGGTCCACGATCAGGCAGCCGAAGGCGCCCACCACGAAAACCGCCTGGAAGATGTCCAGCATGCCGATCCGGGAGGAGACGAAGGTCAGCCCGTCGGCGATCAGCAGAATTCCGGCGATCGCGCCGATCAGCGTCGACCGGGTCATCCGGCGGGTGATGCGGATGACCAGCAGAACGAGGACGGTCCCGAACGCCGCCGCGGTGAACCGCCAGCCCCAGCCGTTGTATCCGAACAGTGCCTCGCCCAGGGCGATCATTTGTTTACCGACCGGCGGATGCACCACCAGGCCGTAGGCCGGATTGTCCTCGACCCCGCCGCCGGTCAGCATCTGCCAGGCCTGCGGCGCGTAATGCTTCTCGTCGAAGACCGGGGTGCCGGCATCGGTCGGATAGTTCAGCATGGTGAACCGGGTGACCGCCGCGACCACGGTGAGGAATATCGTGACCAGCCAGCCGCGAGTCCGGTCGGTGGGGCCGACATCGCGGGTCGGGCGCAGCGGGGCCGGGCTGGAGCGCACAGGGTCCGCGCCGATCGCCGGACGCGTATCGGTCAGCTGGGTCACGCACCCGATCGTATGCGCTGCCGGTGGGCGCATGACGGCCCGGTGAGCCGACCTGCTCGCGGAGCCGGTGCGCGGGTGCGGTGTGATGGGTGCATCGGTCGAGGAAGGGACGGCGATGGGTGAGTCCGGCGGGCGCTTGGTGCTGGCGGCGACACCGATGGGCGATATCGGTGACGCCTCCCAGCGGTTGCGTTCGGCGCTGGCGACCGCGGAGGTGGTGGCCGCGGAGGACACCCGGCGCACCCGCGCCTTGGCCAAGGCTCTCGATATCGAGATCACCGGTCGCGTGCTGAGCTTCTACGACCATGTGGAATCCGCGCGAATCCCGGTGCTGCTGAGCGAGATCGAGGCCGGGCGGACGGTACTGCTGGTCACCGACGCCGGCATGCCGTCGGTGAGCGATCCCGGCTACCGGATGGTCACCGCCTGTATCGAGCGCGAGCTGCCGATCACCTGCCTGCCGGGTCCCTCTGCCGTCACCACCGCGCTGGCCCTGTCCGGATTGCCGGTGGAGCGGTTCTGCTTCGACGGTTTCGCCCCGCGCAAACCCGGTCACCGGCGGCAGTGGCTGAGCACCCTGATCGATCAGCCGCGCACCGTGGTGTTCTTCGAATCCCCGCATCGGCTGGCGGCGACCCTGGCCGATGCCGCCGAGGTGCTGGGCTCCCGGCGCGCGGCGGTCTGCCGGGAGCTGACCAAAACCTATGAGGAGGTCGTGCGGGGCACCCTCGGCGAACTGGCCGAATGGGCCGCCGCGGGGGTGCGCGGTGAGATCACCGTGGTAGTCGAAGGCGCGCAGCCGATTTCGGCCGATCCGGCCGATCTGGTCGCGGCCGTCGAGGACCTGGTGGCCGACGGGATGCGGCTCAAGGACGCGTGCGCGCGGGTCACCACCGGCATCGCGGGAGTGACCCGGCGCGAACTCTACGATGCGGTGCTCGCGGCCCGCGCACGGTGAGCCGGCCGGTCACACCATGGTCATCGGGGGCAGACCGGGATCGCGTGGAATATCGGCCGGCGGCCGCAAACCCAGGACGGTGCAGGCGAATTCGACGAATACCGGCGCCAGTTCGGGCACCTTACCGGCACCGTCGCTGATCAGCACCCGCCGGGTGCGCTCACTGATGGCGTCGGGGACCAGCGAGATCAGCGCATCCGACAGTTCCGGCAGGTTCGGGTCCGCCAGCCGCGCCTGATCGTGGAAACGCCTGCACTGCAGGGTGAATCGATGCACCGCGAAATTCCGGAATCCGACCGCCAGATCGTCCACCTGCAGTGACTCCACCAGGATCAACCGGGCGAAATCCGGTTCGGCCGCGATCACCGAACACAGCGTGATGATGGTCGAGGCCAGCTGCGTCCCGGGATCCGCCTCGGCCGGTAACCGGTCCATCTCCTCGCGGATGCGGGTGCGGATGATGTCCATGCCGGCGTGGACGGCCTCGATGAAGCAGTGTTCCTTATTGCTGAAGTGGTCGTAGAAGGTACTGCGTGAGACCCGGGCCCGGCCGACGATATCGGTCAGCGTGGTCGCGGCGAAACCGCGGGCGCCGACACTGGCGACCATGGCCTCGATCAACCGGCCCCGGGGCGTGCCGAGCACCTCGGCGCGAGACTGCCGATGTCGTTCGGCGAATTCGGTGGGCGCGAGCTCCGGCGCATCGTGTGCCAGGCTGCGCGATCCGAGCGGATCCACTTCCGTTTCGCCTACTTCTCTTTCGGCTCGATGTATTTCGGGAAGACGGGCTCGGGCGCGGGTAAAGCCAGACCGGCCTCGATCGGGGTGGCGATATCGGCGAAGGTCCGCCCGGTCTGGCCGAGCTGATCCAGGATCCGTCCCGCCGAACCGGGGATCACCGGCTGCACCAGGATCGACACGATGCGCAGCACCTCGAGGGTCACATACAGCACGGTCCCCTCGCGCGCGATGTCCTCCGGGGTACCGGATTTTGCCAGCGCCCAGGGCTGCTGCGCGGAGAAGTACCGGTTCGTCTCGCCCAGTACCAGCCAGATCGCCTCCAGCGCGAGATGTATTTGCTGGCCGTCGAATTCGGTGCGGCAGCGCTCGAGCAATCCGCCCGCGCGGTCGAGCAGTTCACGGTCGTCGGTGGTGAACTCGCCGGGAGTCGGTACCGCCGAGGAGAAGTCGCGCATCACCATCTTCAGGCTGCGCTGCACCAGATTGCCGTACTCGTTGGCGAGATCGGTGTTGATCCGGCCCACGATGGCCTCGTGGCTGTAGGAACCGTCCTGTCCGTACGATATCTCGCGCAGCAGGAAGAACCGCACCGCGTCCAGGCCGTAGCGGTCGACCAGCTCGAGCGGATCGACCACGTTGCCCACCGATTTGGACATCTTCTCGCCCTTGTTGAACAAGAAGCCATGTACGAAAACGCGTTTGGGCGTTTCGATACCGGCCGACATCAGGAAGGCCGGCCAGTACACCGTGTGGAACCGGGTGATGTCCTTGCCGATGATGTGCAGATCGGCCGGCCAGAAGCGCTGGAAGGCAGCCGATTCGGTATCCGGGAAGCCGGCGCCGGTCAGGTAGTTGGTGAGTGCGTCCACCCACACGTACATCACGTGCTCGGGATCGCCCGGCACCGGAACACCCCAGTCGAAGGTGGTGCGCGAGATGGACAGGTCCTTCAGACCGGCCTTGACATAGCTGACGATCTCATTGCGGCGGGTCGCGGGGAGGATGAAATCCGGTGTGCCCTCGTACAGTTCGAGCAGCCGGTCCTGGTACTTGGAGAGCCGGAAGAAGTAGTTCGACTCCTCGGTCCACTCCACCGGGGTCCCGGTCTCGGTCGCGACGCGGGTGCCGTCCGCGCCGACGGTGGTCTCCTCATCGGTGTAGAAGGCCTCATCGCGCACCGAGTACCAGCCCGAATAGGTGTCGAGGTAGATGTCCCCGGCCTCGCGCATGCGTTCCCAGATCGCGACGCTGGCGGCGAGGTGGTCCTCGTCGGTGGTACGGATGAAGCGGTCGTAGGAGATGTCGAGGGCTTTGTCCATGCGCTCGAATACGTCCGAGTTCCCGGTGGCGTACTCCTGCGGGCTGACCCCGGCGGCGCGGGCGGCCTGCTGCACCTTCTGGCCGTGTTCGTCGGTTCCGGTCATGAAGTACACGTCGAAGCCGTCGAGGCGTTTGAACCGGGCCAGCGTATCGCTCGAGATGTACTCGTAGGCGTGGCCGATATGTGGCACCCCGTTCGGATAGGCGATTGCCGTGGTCAGGTAGAAGGCGGGTGCCGTGCCGGTTGCCGAGGTCGGGTGGGATGTGCGTTCGGGTGCGCTCATGGTGTGTCCACTGTAATGCGAGTGTGCCGGGTGTACGCACGGATATCCCGGCGGTCCTTCGCCCATGTATCGAGACCGCTCGCGGCGGCCGGATCGATCGACGACGGGTTCGGGCCGGTTCGCCGGTGGTGGCTAATCTGGTGCGATGCCCGGTAAACGACCCGCACCCGAGCCGCCCGAACCACTGTCCCCGCTGATCGACGCGCACACCCACCTCGATGCCTGTGGCGCCGCCGACGCCGCGTCGGTCACCGCCGTGGTCGATCGCGCGGCCGCGGTCGGGGTCGGCCGGGTGGTGACCATCGCCGACGATCTGGCCGCGGCACGTTTCGCGGTCGAAGCGGCACAGTCGGATTCGCGGGTCTTCGCGGCCGTCGCACTGCATCCGACCCGCGCGAACGCGCTCGACGACGCCGCCCGCACCGAACTGGAGAAGCTGGCTTCCCAGCCGCGGGTGGTCGCGGTGGGCGAGAGCGGCCTGGACTACTTCTGGCCGGGAAAACTCGACGGCTGCGCGGAGGTCGAGGAACAGATCGAGGGTTTTCGCTGGCATATCGATCTGGCCAAGCGCACGGGCAAACCGCTGATGATCCACAACCGCGAGGCCGACCACGATGTGCTGGCGGTGCTGCTGGACGAGGGCGCGCCGGAGACGGTGATCTTCCACTGCTTCTCCTCCGACGCGAATATGGCGCGGGCCTGCGTGGACGAGGGGTATGTGCTCAGCTTCTCGGGCACGGTGAGTTTCCGCAATGCCCGTGAACTGCACGAGGCCGCGAAGTTGGTGCCCGACGAGCTGATCCTGGTCGAGACCGACGCGCCATATCTGACCCCACATCCGTTCCGTGGCGCCCCGAACGAGCCGTACTGCCTGCCCTATACCGTCCGGGCGCTGGCGGAGTTGCGCGGACAGGAGCCCGCTGAACTCGCCGCGATCACCACCGCCAACGCCGAGCGGGTGTACCGGTTGCCGATATCGTGACGAACTGATCGTTCAGGTGAATTCGACGCCGTAAAGTGCTGTACGTCACATTACGGGTCGCGCGGCTGCGTGCTGTGCCGCACGCCATCTACTATTACGCGGTCGTTATGAACCCCACGGCGCGGAGATTGTTTCGTGATGTGGGGAAACCCCTGTTCCGGGCGGGTAAGTGCCATGGAACCGACCCGCCCGTGATCGTATCGTTATCATGTTGCAGTACCGGATGTCCGCTCTCGAGCGGCTCAACAGTTCGCGATCGCCGCTGTTGTTCGTGGCTCTCGGCGCGCTGCTGGCAACCCTGCTCGCGGGCGGCGCGATGGCGGTGTCCAGACATAAGACGGTCACGCTGGTCGTCGACGGGCGACGCAGCACGATCAGCACCATGGCCCCCGATGTGCGTGGAGTGCTGCGGGCGGGTGGCTTCAAACTGGCGAGTAAGGATTCGGTATCCCCGTCCGGCCGCGCCGCGGTCGGCGACGGCGGCACCATCACCCTCGATCGCGCCCGGCAGATCTCGATGACTGTCGACGGCAATACCGAGACGGTGTGGACCACCGCCGCCACCGTCGCGGACGCGCTCACCGCCCTCAATGTGCCCGGTGATGTGTATGTCTCGCCGTCGCGGCCCACCCCGCTGCCGCTGACCGGAGCGACCCTGGACGTCACCAGTCCGCGCACCGTACAACTGGCCGACAACGGCAAACGCGCGAGTTATGTGCGGATGGCCGCGCCGACCGTCGGTGAGCTGCTGAAGGTGCGCGGCGTCCCGCTGATCGGCGAGGATTCGGTGGTTCCGGACGCCGGTACGGCCCTGACCGACGGGATGAAGATCACCGTCACCCGCAAGCACATCGAGCGGATGACCCGGCGCGAACCGCTGCCGCCCGGCGCGAACGAGATTCGGGACCCGACCCTGAACATGAGCCGCACCGTCGTGCAGAATCCGGGCAAGCCGGGTGTGCAGGAGGTCACCTACGACGTGCTGATGCTCAATGGCCGCGAGATCTCCCGGCAGGCGACCGGACATACCGTGGTCGTCCCGGCCCAGTCGAAAACCGTCCGCAAGGGCGCCAAACCCGGCACCGAGGTGCCGCCGGTCAACAATGGCAAGGTCTGGGACGCGCTGGCCAAATGCGAATCGGGCGGCAACTGGGGCGTCAACACCGGTAACGGCTTCTTCGGCGGCATTCAGTTCGACCAGAACACCTGGGCGCGGCAGGGCGGGCTGCGGTACGCCCCGCGCCCGGATGAGGCCACCCGGGAGGAGCAGATCGCGATCGCGGAGGTGACTCGGGCGCGCCAGGGCTGGGGCGCCTGGCCGGCCTGTACCAGCAAGCTCGGAATGCGCTGACCGGCGACGCGGCACCGCGATCGGCATCGCCGCTTGATACCTTTTCCGGCGTGTCCGAATCCGTGAGCCGAGCCCGTGGCCAGGCCGAACTGCTCGGTCCCGCCGAGGTTCGGGAACTGGCCGAGCGGTTCGGGGTGCGCCCGACCAAACAGCTCGGGCAGAACTTCGTGCACGACGCCAATACGGTGCGCAGGATCGTCGGGGCGGCCGGAGTCGGGTCCGAGGACACCGTGCTCGAGGTCGGGCCCGGGCTCGGATCGCTGACCCTGGCATTGCTCGACGTCGTTGATCGAGTCATCGCGGTCGAGCTGGATCCGGTTCTGGCCGAACACCTTCCGGAGACGGTGCGGGCCCGGGCGAGCCGGCTGGCCGGGCGGCTCGAGGTGGTTCCCGGTGACGCGCTGCGGGTTTCGGCGCACGAGCTGCCGCGGATCCCGACAGCTCTGGTCGCCAACCTTCCCTACAATGTCGCGGTCCCGGTGCTCCTGCACTTATTGGCCGAATTGCCCGGCATCACAACGGCTCTGGTGATGGTGCAGGCCGAAGTCGCCGATCGGCTCGCGGCCGCGCCCGGCTCGCGGATCTACGGGGTGCCGAGTGTGAAGGCCGGATTCTTCGGCACCGTCCGCCGCGCGGGTGCGGTCGGACGGCAGGTCTTCTGGCCGGTACCCCAGGTCGAGTCGGGCCTGATTCGCATCGATCGGTTCACCGACGCGCCGTGGCCGTTGGACGACACCCACCGCCGGAAGGTATTCGAGGTGGTCGACGCGGCCTTCGCGCAGCGCCGCAAAACCCTGCGGGCCGCATTGTCGGGCTGGGCCGGATCGGCCGCCGAAGCCGAGCGGCGGCTGCTGGCCGCCGGGATCGAACCCGCGGCGCGCGGAGAGACACTCGACACCGCCGCGTTCGTACGGCTCGCTCAGCAGGGCTGATCCCCCCGAGGAGAGGCGCACGAAATGCCGTGTGGCTCAGCGGAAGCGCCGCAACCGTAGGCTGTTGGTCACCACGAATACGCTGGACAGTGCCATCGCGGCCCCGGCGAACATCGGGTTGAGCAATCCGGCCGCCGCCAGCGGAATCGCCGCCACGTTATATCCGAACGCCCAGAACAGATTTCCCTTGATGGTGCGCAGGGTGGCCCGCGACAGCCGGATGGCGGTGCCGACGGTCCGCAGATCCCCGCGCACCAGGGTGATATCGCCCGCCTCGATCGCCACGTCGGTGCCGGTTCCCATGGCCAGGCCCAGATCGGCGCCGGCCAGTGCGGCGGCATCGTTGACACCGTCGCCGACCATGGCCACGACTCTGCCCTGCTCCCGCAACCGGTTCACGGCGTCGAGTTTGCCGGCGGGCAGCACCTCCGCGATCACCTCGTCGATGCCGACCTCGGTGGCGACGGTCCGCGCAGTCGAGGCATTGTCGCCGGTCAGCAGCACCGGGCTCAGGCCCAGGCCGCGCAATTGGCGGATCGCCTCGGCGCTGGAGGATTTGACAGCGTCGGCGACGATCAGCAGACCGCGCGCCGATCCGTCCCAGGCCACCGCGACCGCGGTGTGCCCGGCGTTCTCGGCCTCGGTCTTGGCGCGAGCCAGCGATTCCGGTAGCGGGATCGACCGGCCCGCAAGCAGTTCCGCGCGTCCGATCACCACCGCGCGGGAACCGACCAGCCCCTGCACCCCGAGTCCACCGTGGCCGGTGAACTCGCGCACCGATTCGGTCGGCAGGCCCCGATCGGCCGCCCCGCGCACGATCGCGCGGGCCACCGGATGTTCGGAGGCGTATTCAACCGCGGCGGCCACCGCGAGCAGTTCCGCGTCACCCTGGCCGTCGGCGGGGATCACCGCGGCCAGGGACATGGTGCCGGTGGTGATGGTGCCGGTTTTATCCAGGACGACCGTGTCGATGTGCCGGGAGGACTCCAGAATCTGCGGGCCCCGGATCAGAATTCCGAGTTGGGCGCCGCGCCCGGTGCCGACCAGCAGTGCGGTCGGGGTGGCCAGGCCGAGGGCGCACGGGCAGGCGATGATCAGTACCGCCACCGCGGCCCCGAAGGCCGTCGTGACCGCCGCGCCCGCGATCAGCCAGCCGATCAGCGTCGCGGTCGCGATCGCGATCACGGCCGGGACGAATACCCCGGCGATCCGATCGGCCAGGTGCTGCACCGGGGCCTTACCGTTCTGCGCCTCCTCGACCAGGGCGGCCATCTGGGCCAACTGGGTGTCGGCGCCGACGCGGGTGGCGCGCACGGTCAGCATGCCGCCGGCGTTCACGGTCGCGCCGATCACCGCGTCCCCGGGACCGGCCTCGGCCGGAACCGATTCTCCGGTGAGCAGGCTCAGATCCAACGCCGAACGGCCCTCGGTGACCACGCCGTCGGTGGCGACCTTCTCACCTGGCCGGACCAGGAACAGATCGCCGACCCGCAGTTCCGAGATCGGGATCCGGTGTTCGGTGGCCGGCTGATCGGGGTCGGGGGTGCGCAGCACCGCGACGTCCTTGGCGCCCATTTCCAGTAGCGCCCGCAGCGCCGAACCGGCGCGCTGTTTGGCCCGGGCCTCGAAATACCGCCCCGCCAGAATGAACACGATAACCCCGGCGGCCACCTCGAAGTAGATATTCGCCGTCGAATCGGATTGCCGCACAGTCAAACTGAAGCCGTGCCGCATTCCGGGCATCCCGGCGTCGCCGAAGGTCAGAGCATACAGCGACCACAGGTAGGCGGCCAGCGAGCCCAGGGAGATCAATGTGTCCATGGTCGAGGCGCCGTGCCGAGCATTGACCCACGCCGCGCGGTGGAACCCCGCACCGCCCCAGCACACCACGGGTGTCGCCAGCGCCAGCGAGACCCATTGCCAGTACTCGAACTGCCACGCGGGGACCATCGCCAGGCCGACGACCGGAACAGCCAGGGCAAGACTGATCAGCAGTCGCCGCAGCAGTCGGGCCGGGGAGGTCTCGGCGGGCTCGGGGGAGGTGGGTGCGGCCGGGCGTGGATCGTGCACTTCGGCGGTGTAGCCGGTGTCGACGACGCGGGCGACGAGTTGTTCGGGTGTCACCGATGACGGGAAGCTGACCTTGGCTTTCTCGGTGGCGTAGTTGACCGTCGCGCTGACCCCCTCGATGCGGTTCAGCTTCTTCTCGATGCGCGCCGCACAGGAGGCGCACGTCATCCCGCCGATCTCCAATTCGATGGAGTGGTCGGTGGTGGGCGCGCTCATGGATATCTCCCTCCGGTGCTGGTGGTCATCATGGTGTCCCCGGGTCCGCAACTATACGGCCAGGGGGTATAGAGTCACCACCGAACATACCCCCTATAGGTATATTCGACAAGGTGTGCTCGGCCATGGTGAGTTTGTTGGTGGCGTCGGCGCCGAGATGCGCTTCGTGCGGCCAACCAGCCGATTGCGGCGCGGCCGGATAATCTAACCCGGTGTTGTCGGTGGTACCCCGTTCGGTCGTTGTGCGCGCACCCTCCAAGGTGAATCTTCATCTCGGGGTCGGTGACCTGCGCGGTGACGGATATCACGAGCTGACGACGGTGTTCCAGGCGCTGTCCCTGCACGACGACATCCACCTCGCGCCCAGTAACTCGCTGACGGTCTCCGTGACCGGCGAGGGAGCCGCGCAGGTGCCCACCGATCGCGGCAATCTGGTGTGGC
>JAFMQT010000533.1 GCA_017354515.1 Nocardia sp.
CGCGGCGGCCGAACTGGGATGCGCGCCGGTGCGCAGTTCACCGATCACCACATCCAATCCCTCCAGTAGTAGGCGACATTCGTCGTCGTGGCGGCGTTCGGCGCGCCGATTCTTCGACCGAACCGCGAATGTGGAGACGAGTAGAACCACCGCCCCCGCCGGCCCCGGGCCCACCAGGACCGTGACCGTAACCGCCGCGACCACGATGATACGAATAATCCAGTGTTCCAGCCTATTTCGATGGCGGTATACCGGCCGGTACAGCGCTCGCAGCCGCGAACCGCGCGCCGGGGAAGGCAGTATCAGCAAGGCCGCCGAACAACAGAGCAGGCCGGCCGTCATCGGCGCAGCCGTTCGTCGAGCAGGCGACGCAGGTCGGCCGCGGCCGGAGTGGGCCGCCCATCCACGGACCAGGCCCGCTCGATCCGCACCTCGGTGGTTTCCCGAGTCACCATTCCGATTTCGCGCAGCACCCGGCGACCGTCGGCATCCCGGCGCATCGCGAGCACCACCTGCACCGCGGCGGCGAGCTGACTGTGCAGCCCGTCTCTGTTCATACCGCCCAGTGCCGCAAGGGCTTCCAGACGTGCCGGCACCTCACCGGGTGAGTTGGCGTGCACCGTCCCGGCGCCGCCATCGTGGCCGGTGTTGAGCGCGGTGAGCAGATCCACGACCTCGCCGCCGCGCACTTCACCGACCACGATGCGATCCGGGCGCATGCGCAGCGCCTGCCGGACCAGATCACGAACCGTAATCTCGCCTACCCCTTCGATATTGGCGATTCGTGCGACCAACCTGACCACATGCGGATGCGGCGGGGCGAGCTCGGCGGCATCCTCGACACAGATGATCCGTTCTGCGGGGTCGACGCGTGCGAGGAGCGCCGACAGCAGTGTCGTCTTACCCGAGCCCGTTCCGCCGATGACGAGGAAGGCTAACCGGGCGCGAATGATGGAGCCCAGCAGGGCTTCCGACTCCGCGGTCAGCGTGCCCGACCGCCGCAGTCCGCGCAGATTGTGGCCGACGGGCCGCAGTACTCGGAGTGAAATGCAGGTTCCGCCCTGCGCTATCGGCGCCAGGACCGCGTGTAGCCGCACCCCGAAGCTCTCCCCGGGGGCGCGTTCGTAGTCCGGCAATCGGCCATCCACCCAAGGCTGTGCGTCATCGAGGCGGCGCCCGGCGGCCAGCGCGAGCCGCTGGGCCAGTCGCCGCACCGAACCCTCGTCCGGGAATCGGATATCGGTGCGCCGCAGGCCACTTCCGCGATCCACCCACACCGCATCCGGTGCCGTGACCAGGACATCGCTCACCCGGGGTTCGTGCAGGAGCGGTTCCAGGACCCCGGCCCCGGTCATCTCGGTCTGCAATAGGCGCAGGGCCCGCAGCAGGTCGGTGTCTCCGAGTACCTGCCCCGCCTCGGCGCGGATGGCGGCGGCCAGGCGGGCGGGATCGTGTTCGCCGGGCTGGCCCGCCAGGCGTTCGCGCACTCTGTCGAGTAGTTCGGTATCGGCGACGCCGCTCATCGGGCGGCCTCCGGCAGTTCCGCGAGCACCGCATCGGCCCCCGACAGCAGCGGCCCGCGCGGTAGCGCCAAACCGCCACGTTCGAGATGGCCCGCCAGGCCGGGTTGGGCACGCATCGCGGCCACCAGCGGCAAACCCAGCGTCTCGGCGATCTCCCGGCCTCGTAAACCACCCGGTGCGGGACCACGAACCACCAAGGCGTGGTGTGGATTTCGCTGCCGGATATGCGCCACGACGGCACCGGCCGCGGCCACCGCCCGCAGCCGGGCCGGCACCACGAAAACGATCAGATCAGCGGTGTCGAGGATGTGCTCGGTATGCGGGCCGTGGTGCCCCGAGATATCGCAAACCACCAGGTCCCCCGCGCCGCGACCAGCTTCGACGACCGCGCGAGCCGCGCCCACGCCGATCTCGTCGGGCCCGTTCACCGTTGGTCTGCTGCAGGCCAGGACGCCCAGTGCGGGCGCCGCCGCCGGAAGCGCGTCGTGCAGCGACTGCGCCGCGACCCGGCCGTCCTCGACCGACAGATCCGGCCAGCGCAACCCGGGTAGTGCCTCGATTCCCAGGAGAAGGTCGATACCGCCACCGAGCGGATCACCGTCGACCAGCAGTATCTGCGGCCGGAACCGCCGGGCGGCCGCGGTCAGCGCGAGCGCCGCGGCGAATACCGAGGCACCCGCACCACCTCCGCCGCCCACCACGGCCACGACCAGACCGTCTCCTGGATCGCGGCAGGCGTAGGCCGCGAACGCCTCGATCAGCGTGTCGGTACCGCCGGGCAGCGCGACCACGCGTTCGGCGCCCACCGCGGCCGCGGCCTGCCAGCGTTCCAGCTCCGGTTCCGGCCCGCCGACCAGGACAACGCCCGATCGCCGCGGATATCCGGAGGCGGCACAGGCCCGCGCGGCGGTGGTGTCGAGGATCAATAATCCGGCAGCGGCCCAGGCGTGCCGGCCGATCGGCATGCAGCGTTCGTCCAGCGGCCGGTCGGCCGCCGCAGCTACCCGGCGCACCTCCTCCCGCAACCGGTGGTCGGCAACCAGTACCACTGCCGGGGGCGCAACCGCTGCAACGGAATTCATGCCGTCGAGCGTTGCCGTATCCGAGAGATCGCACCAGAGCCACGGTGCCGAATGTGGACAACTCGCGGCCTGTGGACAAACTCCTACCGCCCGGTGCCGGAAAATAGAGGACGGCCCCAGCCGGGGGGGAGGAGGCTGGGGCCGTCGGGTTCAGCCCCGGGGGGTCGGGCTGAACGCTCCTGGACCATGTCCAGGTGCCAGCAATACTACACCCAGAAACCTGTCCACACGCAAGTCCGTCACGGCAGTAGTTTCGCCGACGTATCGACCGCACGAACCCCTCGGAACAACGGGTTGGCCGCACCCCCGGTGGGCGAATCTCCCTATTCTGGATTCCGTGAAGGCCGAGCGTAATGAATCAGTGACGACCCACCGTAACAACGCCGGCGGTGGGCCATCGGACCATCGCGAAGCACCGGCTCGGATCGCCGCGTTCTTCGATCTGGATAAAACGGTTATCGCGAAATCCAGTGCGTTCGTCTTCAGCCGGCCGTTCTTCGATCAGGGGCTGCTCAA
>JAFMQT010000191.1 GCA_017354515.1 Nocardia sp.
CGGCCGGGCGCGGTCAGCAACCTGCGCCGCCGCGTTCGCCCGGTGGCGCCGCCCAGACCTCCTCGGGCACGTCGCGGATGATGAACAATATCGCCAACGCGCGCGCGGCCGGAGCGCAGCTCAACCGTGCCGACGACGCCATGGGCGATGTCGCCGGTGACCGCTGGACCAACCGCGAGCCCGACCTCGGCAGGAGCACCATTCCACGATGACCACGACCGAGACCTACGAGCGGCGCTCCTACGGGCTGTGGCAGAAGCCGCGCAGCGCGGGCCTTTTCGGCCTGCGCTGGGGGGAGACGGTGCTGGGTTTCGCCGTCGTCATCACCGCCCTGCTGACCGCGATGACCGTCGGCCCCGAACCGGCGCTGTTCGTAGCGATCATCGGCGTTGTCGTCATGGTTCCACTGGTGTGGCGGACGGGGGGCCGCTCCGGATACGAAACGGGGTTGATGATGTTCCATTGGTTACGCGGCCGCAGCAGAGGCGAACACGTCTACCGCGGCGGCCGTTTCTCCCGCATCCCCGGCGGCGTCGCCCGGCTGCCCGGGCTGATGGCGTCCTCGCGGCTCTACGAGGGGATCGACGCCGGCGGTTACAGCTTCGGCATGGTCCACATGCCGCAGTTCGCGCAATACACGGTGGTGCTGCGGGCTTGGCCGCAGGGGCACGAGGCCGTCGACCAGCCGGTGATCGATCGCTGGGTCGCCGCGTGGGGCACCTTCCTGGCCTCCCTGGGGCAGACCTCCGACATCATCGCTGTCGTCCCGGTGATCGACACCGTGCCCGAGACCGGAAACCGTTTGCTCACCGAGGTTTCCACCATCACCAGGCCGGATTCACCCGATCTGGCCCAGCAGGTGATGTACGAGCTGGCGACCGAATTGCCGCAGGAGCGGGTCCAATTGCTGCCGCGGGTGGCGATCACGTTCAAAGCCACCACCGCCGAACGCCGCAAGAATCCCGCCGAAGAGGCGGTCGAGATCGGCCGCCGGCTACCCGGGATCTGCGCGGCGCTGGCCGAGGCCGGAGTGCGCGCCCAGCCGATGTCGGCCGACGAGGTCATCGCCTTCATCCGCCGCAGTTACGATCCGGCCGCACAGGCCGACCTCGAGGTGGCCTCGAGTGAACCCGGCGGCCACGGTCTGGAATGGGCCGACGCGGGTCCCATCTCGCATGAGGAACGCTGGGATCAGTTCATCCACGACGGCGGCCGGTCGGTGACCTGGGAGATGGACGCGGCTCCGGAGGGCGCCGTCGACGAACGGGTGCTGCAGCGGCTGCTGGCCCCCAATCCCGAGGTGCCGCGTAAGCGGATCGCGATCGTCTTCCGTCCGCATTCGGCCGCGGATGCCGCCGAGATCGTCGACGACGACTACAAGAACGCCCTGGTCGCTCAGCAGAGCGAACGCGGTGTGGTGTCCGCCTCGGCGACCCTGCGGGTGGGCGCGACCCAGCAGGCCCGCGAGGAACAGGCCCGCGGGCACGGTGTCACCCGTTTCGGCGCGCTGGTCACCATCACCGAACCGCTGCGCGGCGATCTGCCGCGCATCGAGGCCATCACCCGGGATCTGTCCACGCAGGCCCGGTTGAAGATCCGGCGGTGCTACCGATATCAGGCCGCGGGTTTCGCGGCCTCCCTCGGCTGCGGGGTGATCCTGCCCGAACATGCCAGTATTCCGAAGGCTTTGGCGGGGTGAGAGTTTAGATGGCAGGTGAGTACGAACCGCCGTATCGCCGTCGGGGCGAGCCGCCGCGTTATCGCGAACGCGTGGTGGATACCGGGGAGCCGTCCCCGGGGCGGCGGACCGGAGACGAGTGGGGCAGCGAGGCCTACGCGCCGGGTCTGCCGCGCTCGGAATACGGTGGCGCACCTGCCGATTGGGACGATGTGCCGATGCGCCCCGCACGACGCCGGTCCCGGCGCGCGGCGTCGGCCGGCGCGACTCGAAACGGTCTCGACCGCGACCGGTCGCCGCGGACTGCGGACACGCGTGAACGCGACTACCCGGGCACCGCGGCCCCCATTCCGGGCGGCACCGCGGTCGGGGAATGCCGGCCGGCCGATGACACCGCCACGGTCGCCGCCGGTCGCCCCGGCCTCGCAGAGGAGCCCCGCGAGGGTTCGATGAACCTCGAATCCACCGGCGCCGCAGGCGAATCCGAAGACCTTTCCGTCGCACAGCCCCGGGATTCCGGGGCCGAACTCGATATCGGCTCCGCACCCGGCCGCACCCGCCGGGCCGCGAACCGTCCGGACGCACGACCCGACACCCGGGAGAAGTCGTATGCGAATGGCACGAACCGCCCGATCGAAGCACCGGCCGACCTCCGGTCATCACCCCCCGGTACCCGTGGGCGTGATCGTATGAACGGCGACGACCGAACCCGGGCGGCACCGGCCCCCGAGGCCCAGTACGAGTATCCGCGGCAGGAGTACTCCCGGCCCCGCCGAACCGGAAATCCTTTGCGCGACCGCAACGGTGCGGCGCTGGCCTCCTACCAGCGGGTCGTCCCCGAGGAACCGCCGGCGGGGTCCGGGCGGCGGGGCTCGGCCACGAAGAACCAGGGGCCGCGCCTGCTCACCGATGCCGAACGCGCCCGGTACGAAGCGCTCTCGCGCGAGGGCGTGGGCCTGCGCGCGGCCTGGGCGGCGTTCCGGCTCAAAACCGACGACCTGCGCCGGATGAACGCGGCCGCCCGGATCGAATCGGTCTCCGAGGACGGACTCGAGGGCGGTACCGCGCCGCTGACCGACCGCGGCTACCTCGGCGCCGGCGGCGGGCGGATGAGTGTGGTGGGGCGCCCGGTCGAATATCGAGCCACCACCGCCCAGGTCGCCGGCCTGTGGCCGTGGTCGGTGGGCGCGGGCGCACCGTTGATCGGCACGCCGCTGGGCTCGCATCTGCACACCGGCGCCCCGGTCTGCTTCGACCCGATGAACTGGTTCATGCGCGGCAGCTTCATCACCGCGCCGAGTTTGTTCGTGCTGGGCCTCAACGGTTTCGGTAAGTCCTCACTGGTGCGCCGGATCGTGCTGGGCGGCGTGGCGCAGGGCATCACCCCGCTCATCCTGGCCGATGTGAAACCGGACTACCGCAAGATGATCGAAATGGTCGGCGGTCAGGTCATCGACCTCGGATACGGGCACGGGGTCGTCAATCCGCTCGCCGGTGGTGTGCTCGGTCAGATCGTGCCGCAGCTGGCCGATATGCCCGCCCTGCAGGTCCAGGTCACCCAGGAGTTGCGGGCGCGGCAGGTCACCCTGATCGCCGGTCTGGTGGAACTGGTGCGCGGCGCCCGGGTGCGCGACTACGAGGAGACGCTCATCTCCACCGCCCTGCGCATCCTCTATCGCGAGGGCAGTGGATTCGCCCCCGAATCCCCGCCGATCATGGAGGATCTGCTGACCGTCGTGATCGGGGGCGGCCAGGAACTCATGCTCGACGCCGGCGCCGATACCGACGAGGAGTACCACGAGGCCACCAAGGGTTTGCGGCGCTCGCTGCGGGCGCTGACCCAGGGCCCGTTCGGCGCGGTGTTCAACGGTCAGACGACCACGCCGATCGACACCTCCTCGGTCGCCGTGTGTATCGATGTCTCGCATATCCCGACCGGTGACAAGAAGCTCAAGGCGGCGGTCATGCTGGCCTGCTGGGCCGACGGTTTCGCCTCGGTGGAGGCCGCGCACGTCCTGGCCGATGCCCGTCTGGGCACCCAGCGCTACTTCCAGGTCGTGATGGACGAGCTGTGGCAGGTGCTCGGGCTCGGCGATTTCATGGTCGACCGCGTCGACGAGCTCACCCGTCTGCAGCGCGGTATGGCCACCTCGCTGATCATGATCAGCCACACCATCAAGGATCTGCAGTCGCTGGGCACCGAGTCCGCGATCGCCAAGGCGCTCGGATTCCTCGAGCGGGCCCGCGCCAAGATCTTTGGTGCGCTGCCGCCGGAGGAGATCAGCCGCCTGGATTCGACCATTCCGTTCACCTCCGCCGAGGAGGAGATGGTCACCAGCTGGTCGGCGCCGCAGGCCCTCACCGGTGAGGCGCTCAAACCCGGCCAGGCCCGCCCGCCCGCGCCGGGTACCGGCAAGTTCCTGCTCAAGATCGGTGAGGACCGGCGTCCGGGAATTCCGTTCCACATGGAGTTCACCGCGTCCGAACGAGACAGCGGAATCCACGAAACCAACCAGCGTTTCAGCGAATTCACCGAGTCCACGACCGGGCGGGGCGATGAGGGGAGTGCCGCGTGATGCCGCACAGGTCATATCGGAGAGTCTCACCCCAGGTGCGGGAGGCGGCCGTGGAGCAGGTCATCGCCCTCACCGACAAACTCCGCAGTGAATCCGAGGCGTGCCGGGTGGTCGCCGAGCAGATCGGTGTGCACACCAATTCGGTGCGGAACTGGGTGCGCGCCGCCGAGGGCCCGCTGCTCGAGCATATGGATGCCGGCGCGCTGCGCCGCAAGGTCGCGATCCTGCAGCAGCAGCTCGCGGCCGCGGCCGAGATGAACCGCACCCTGGTGGAGACCCTGAACGAAACCCGCAGGGCGACATGACAGGTGCTCGGTGAACGCGAAATCGCTCACCGGTGTGGTACTCGGCGCCGTGATCGCCCTGATCGCCCTGGTGGTGGTGATCGTCCTGCCCTCCTCGGAAGATCCGTGCGCGGACGAGTCCACGGTGCCCGGTACCGGACTCCCGGACAGCTCGGACGCGCTCGGCGCCGCCGGCGGTGCCTCGGGCGCCCCGACCACCTCCGGCGCCGTGAACGCACCTGCCGCACAGGGTGTTTCGACCGAAGCCGCAGCGGCCTCGCAGGCCGGTGGGGTCGGCCCGGTCCGCCGGACCTGGCCGCTGCGACCAGGATTCACCGTGGCCGATACCTTCGGTTCACGCGGCGGCACCCACCTCGGAGTGGACCTCGCCGCACCGGACGGCACCCCGGAATACGCGGTGGCCGACGGGGTCGTGGTCGCGGCGGGACCGGCCTCCGGGTTCGGCAACTGGATCGTCATCGATTCGGTGGATGTCAACGGCCGGCCGTTCTCGGCGGTGTACGGCCATGAGTGGGCGAGCGGAGTCAAGGTCCGCGTCGGTGAGCGGGTGCGCGCGGGCCAGGTGGTGGGCGCCGTCGGCGCCGACGGTGAGGCGACCGGACCGCATCTGCATTTCGAGATCGTGCCCGGCGGCCGGCTCAACGGTGGTCACCAGATTGACCCGCTGCCGTGGCTGGACGGTGCGGTGACGCCGGCCGGTTCCGGTGGCGCCCGGCCCAATTCGGCGAATCCGCTGTGCGGGCTCGGATTCGGTACCGCGGGCGGCGCACTTGCTCCCGGGAAGGTGCCGCCGGATCTCGAGATCTGGTACCGGCGGGCCGGCTCGCTGTGCCCGGAGATCAAACCCTCCCTGCTGGCCGCGCAGGGGCGGCAGGAATCGGGCTTCCGCCGCGGTCTGACGTCGCCGGCCGGCGCCGAGGGCGTGGCCCAGTTCCTGCCCGGCACCGCGCATGCGGCCGATCCGGACGACGGCCGGCCGTATCTGCTCGACGCCGACGGCAACGGGCAGGCCAGTCTCTGGGACGACGGCGACGCGATCGTCGCGCAGGGCCGCTACATGTGCTCGATCGCCCACCAGATCGAGCGCTGGGAATCGGCCGGCCAGGTGCACGGCGATGTGGTTCCGCTGACCCTGGCCGCGTACAACGCCGGTGAGGGTGCGGTGCTGGCTTCCGGCGGTATGCCGAACCAGGTCCCGGCCCACTTCTCCGAGACCCGCCCGTATGTCGCGAACATCCTCTCGATGGAGGCGCAGTACCGATCCGCCGGCGCCGCCGGCCGGTTCCAGCCCGGGCAGGGGTCGGCCGGGTCGGATGTGGTCGCCGCCGCCCAGCAGTGGATGGGCACCCCGTACGTGTGGGGTGGCGGCGGGCCGGAAGGGCCGACCGACGGCGGAATGGACGGCCCGGGCCTGACCTCGGCGGCGGTCTTCGCGGCCTCACAGGGGCAGACGACGTTGCCGCGCACCGCAGAACAGCAGTGGGAAGCGGGTGAGGAAGTGCCGATCGGCCAGGCGCAGCCCGGTGATCTGGTGTTCTCCCGCTTCGGTGTGCGCGGGCCGGCGGAAGTGGGCATCTACGCCGGTGACGGCCGGATGATCCGCTCGGCCCGAGCCGGCGGCGTGAGCCAGGCGCCGGTTCCCGGAGACGCGCGAATGCGGAGGGTGATGTGATGTCGCGACCGGATGAACCCGCCGGACCGCGTGCCCGGCGGATAACCTTGAAGGCACACGGCCGCCGGCGCGCGCCCACACGCCCGGCCCATATGACCCTGGGGGTGATCCTGATGGCCGGTGCCACACTCCTGTGCGGCTGCGCGGGCAGCTCCGACCGGACCCCGGCCCCGGCCACATCCACGGCGCGGCAGCTCGAGGCGGTCCCGGCACCGGATCCCGATACCCCCGACGGTGTGGCGGTCGCGGCCCTGCGGGAGATCTTCACCTGGTATCCGGCCACCGAGAACCAGGGCGCGTCGCTGTCCCGGGCGCGTAAGTGGCTGGGCCCGAGCCTGCTTCGCACCCTTGACGCGCCGGCCGGGGCGCAGACTCCGGCGCCGACCCTGCGCTGGGCGGACTGGGGGCGCGACGGGGTGAAGGTGCAGGCGTTCGCGTTCGCCTCCGGGGAACCGGCGCCCGATGCCGGCGATCCGAACACACAGCAGTTCAAGATCGGCATCGAGCAGACGGCCGTCCATCCGGACGGAACTCGCGAATCGTTGCCGCCCACGACGGTGATCGCGACCGTCGTGCGTACTCCCGCCGGCTGGCGGCTCGACGGATTCCGTTGAGCCACAGCGACAGATAACGGATCACCGCAGGAGGTGAGATGGCCAAGAAGGTGAAGGACCCGGCCGATCCGGGCCCCGATATCAGTCTGTACGCGATCTTTATCGGCTTCGGTGTGGTCGCGACACTGTGGGTCGCACTACATCTCGGCAACAGCATGGCCGCCGCCCCGCAGAACATCCCGATCAATCCGTTGGCCTGCGCCATCTTGATCGCCAAGGGCAAACTGCACTGGCCCGCCGCCTCGACGGTGATCGCCCTGCTGGTGGCGCTGGCCGGCATCGCCTTCCTGATGTGGCGCCGGGAGACGAAGAAGCGCAAGAGCCGCGGGAAACTGCCCGTGGACGACCGGGCCCAGCATATGGGTTCGGGCGGTGCCATCGCCGCGCTCACCGAGGCCGGGGTGCGCGAGAAGGCCGCGCAACTGGGCGTTCGGCTCGGATACGACGATTCGCCGGGCGTTCCGATCGGCGTCGGCGTGATCGATGGGCAGATGCTCTACGGCTCCTATGAGGACCTGCACCTGGACATCTGGGGTCCGCGTCAGGGCAAGACCACCTCCCGGGTGATCCCTGCGATCCTGTCGGCGATCGGCCCGGTGCTGGTGACCTCGAACAAGCGCGACGTAGTCGACAGCACCCGGGCGGTGCGCGAGGATCGCGGATCGCGGACCTTCGTCTTCGACCCGCAGGGAGTGGCGGGGGAGTCGCACGCGAGCTGGTATTGGGATCCACTGGCCTGGGTGGCCGTCCATCAGGAGGGATGCGAGGTGCGGGCGGCCCGGCTGGCCGGTCATTTCGCCGACGCGGACGACGGCGGCGCCGGCACCGCGGACAGCTTCTTCGATCCCGAGGCCGAGGACCTGCTCGCGGCTCTGTTCCTGGCCGCGGCCCTGGATGGCCGGCCGATCACGGCGGTGTGGGACTGGGTCACCGATCCGAGTCATACCGAATCGGTGCAGATCCTGCGCATGAACGGCCGCAATCAGGTGGCCTCGGGTCTGGCCCAGCAGTACAACGCCAACGGCCGTGTTCGCGACAGCATCTTCGGTACCGCCAAGAAGATGGTGCGCTGCCTCAAACAGTCGAATGTGCTGCCGTGGATCATGCCCGGCGGCGATCGGTACCAGTTCGACGAACGAGAATTCCTGGACCGCAACTGGACTCTGTACTGCCTGTCGCTGGAAGGCCGCGGTTCGGCCGGCCCGCTGGTCAGCGCGCTGACCGAGGCGGTCATCGACGTCGCGA
>JAFMQT010000534.1 GCA_017354515.1 Nocardia sp.
CCCATTCCAGCCACAAGACCGCCACCACCACGTCGGCCGCCAACACGCCGCCGGTGCCCTCGGTCGCCGACCTGAACGCCGAGTTGTCCAAGGCGCTGGATCCGAACGTGCCCGCCGCGCAGAAGGCGCAGTGGCTCGAGGACGGGCAGGCGGCCGTGGCCAAGGACCCGAACATGATGTCGAATCTGACCAAGGCTTATCAGCAGGCCAATGCCAAGATCAACATCACCGGCGTGCAATCCCTGGGCGGTGACACCGTGACCGCACAGGTTGATTTCTCGACCAACGGCCAGCCGCCGACCAAGGCCGACGTTCCGTTCGTCGCCCAGAACGGCCAGTGGGTGCTGCAGAAGTCGTGGGCATGCAACGCGCTCAAGAACCTGGGCCAGCAGTCGCCCGCCTGCACGTAATCACGCTCGGAGCAGCCCCGTCCCCGGGCGGACGAGGGCCGGTGTCCACCGGGCACCGGCCCTCGTCGCGTGCGCGAACGGCGCCGCGCCGACCCGCCGATCGCCCTGAACAAAGACTGAGAATGATCGGACGATTTCGTTCGCTCGGGTAATCAAGCGCTAGCATCTGCCTCCGTGACCGACACGATGGTGAATGCGGATGAGCTATCCGCGGCAGGACAGGGACACCGGATCGACCGGTCACCACAGATCCGAGCGGCGCGCTGGATCGCGCTGATCGCCGGGCTGCTGGGCGCGCTGTGCGCGGTGGCGGTGCCGCTGGCACCGGTTCAGGCGGACCACACTGTGGTGTCCTGGCCGCAGCACGGATCCACCCGCGGTATCGACGCACCGCTGGTGTCGTACGCGCCGCTGACCTTCGATGCGACCGTCCCGTGTGCGGCGCTCACCCATCTGGCCGCCAGCGGCAGCACGCTCGCGGCGACCATGCCCGCGGGCGCGCCGGATCTGGAGCGATACGGCTTCGTGGCGCGGGTGCGGCCCGCGGCCGCCGGTAAGCCCGCACAGTTCGAGGCGGTGCTGCGCAACCAGTCCCTGGTGAGCGTTCCGGTCAGCCGGCTCGGCCGCGGCTGCGGGCTCACCGTCCACTCCGAGATCGCCCGGACCACCGCCACTCTCACCGGTTCGGATGTGCCACCCGTTGTGCTGCAAGGGGATTGGCGTCCGCAGCTGACCGGGATCTACAGCGATCTGGGCACGGCCGCGGGAACGCATGTCACCGCCCAGGTGGACAGCCGGTTCTCGGTGACCCCGACGGTCGTCAAGCGCGTCGCGATGGTGCTGGCCATGGTATTCACGCTGCTGGCCCTGGCCGCGCTGTTCCGCCTCGACCACCTGGACGGCAGACGTATCCGGCGCTGGATTCCGCAGCGGTGGCGCACCTTCGGGGCCGTCGACGTGGTGGTGCTGGGCGCGCTGGTGCTGTGGCACTTCATCGGCTCGACCACCTCCGATGACGGCTACCAGTTCGGGATGGCCCGTGCCTCGCTGGTGTCGGGGTATATGGCCAACTACTTCCGATTCTTCGGGGTGCCCGAGAATCCGGTCGGCACACCGCCTTACGACATCATCGCCCATATGACCGAGATCAGCACCGCCAGTCCGTGGATGCGGCTGCCGACGCTGCTGGCCGCCGTGGTGACCTGGCTGGCGCTGAGCCGGGAGGTGATTCCCCGGCTCGGGGTGATGGTCCGCCATGATCGGATCGCGGTGTGGACCGGCGGGCTGATCTTCCTGGCGCTGTGGCTGCCGTACAACAACGGTTTGCGCCCCGAACCCGTCATCGCGGTGTGCGTGTTGCTGACCTGGTGTTTCGTCGAGCGATCGATTGCGACGCGGCGGCTGGTTCCATATGCGATCGCGATTGTGATCGCGGCGTTCAGCTTCACCGCGGCGCCCTCGGGGATCATCTGCGTGGCGCCGCTGGTGGCCGGAGCGCGTACTGCGGTCCGATTCGGCGGCAAGCGCGCGGGTGAACTGGCGGCCGATCCCGAGACCGGGCGGCCCCGCTCGACATGGGCGCTGCTGCTCGGTTATGCCACGCTGCTGGCGCCGCTGGTCGCCGCCGGAGCCCTGGTGCTGGCCTACGCGTTCGCGGTGCAGCCGCTGTCGGCGATGTTCGAGATGAGCCGGGTGCATCATGCGGTCGGGCCCTCGGATGCCTGGTACAACGACTATCTGAACTACCAGTGGCTGTTCATGCCGACCGCTGACGGGTCGATCGGGCGCCGGTTCGGCATGGTCGCTATGTGGTTGGGCCTGCTGGTCTGTGTATTCGTCCTGTTGCGCAAGGGTGGGCGGATTCCGTTCACCGCGGGCGGACCGGCCCGCCGACTGCTGGGAATCACCTTCGCCTCCGTGCTGCTGATGGCGACCACACCCACCAAATTCACCCACCACAACGGTGTGTACGCCGGTTTGGCCGGGGCGGTGGGAGTGCTGGCCGCGGTCGCGGTCGGCCCGCGGGTGATGCGGTCCCCGCGCAATCGGGCGCTGTTCGGCGCGGTACTGGCATTCGTACTGGCGCAGATCTTCACCAGCGTCAACGAGTGGTGGTACGTGTCCAGCTACGGCATTCCGTGGTGGGACAAGCCGCCCTCGATCCACGGTTTCGGGCTCAGCACGATATTCCTCGCCGTATCCGTGGTGATGCTGGGATTCGCCGGCTGGTGGCATGTGCGCGCACCGGAACCGGCTGCCCCGCACCGGATTTCGCCGTTCGCGTGGCGGTTCGCCAAAATTCCGCCGCTGACCGTGGCGGCCGCGCTGGTGGTGGTGTTCGAGCTCGCCTCGTTCGCCAAGGGCGCCGTCACCCAGTATCCGGCGTATTCGCTGGGTCGTTCGAACCTCGACGCGGTCGCGGGCAACCCCTGCGGGCTGGCCAATGACGTTCTGGTGGAAACCGATCCGAACGCCTCGATGCTGCAGCCGCTGACCGGAACCCCGCAGTCGGCGTTCACCGCGCACGCCACCGGATTCGTGCCGAACGGCGTCGGTGATCTGACCCCGGAGGGCGAGCCGACCAACAGCAGCAGTATCTCCAGCGCGTTCGACAGTGGAAAGAAGCAGGGCGACACCGGAACCCAGACCGGCGGCGCACCCCTGCCATACGGCCTGGATTCGGCGACCACACCCGAACTCGGG